>NZ_JBEOPP010000020.1:0-65653 GCF_040310185.1 Shewanella sp. T24-MNA-CIBAN-0130
TGGAGCAGTTGGTAGCTCGTCGGGCTCATAACCCGAAGGTCGTAGGTTCAAGTCCTACTCCCGCAACCATTTCTTTAGTCAATAGAATTAAAATAATTTATAGCGTTGTCAGATGCATAATGGAACAATTGCTAGATCGTCGGGCTCAGCTTTTATAAATAAAGAGTCGAAGGTTGTAGTTTTTTATCAAGTCCTACTCCCGCAACCATTTTTATTGTTATTCCTCTCTTTAAAACTTCCTAGTGTTACCCCATCAAACTTAAATTAATGCATTTACCCATGTCCATTGCTAAATAAAGCAGTCACTCGCTGGGCTCAGCTATTCATAACCTCTGGCAAGGACAATTATCCGAACAATAGTTTCACTTTCCGCCTCCTATAGCACAACTGAAAGTGCTTCAAGCATATCAATCGATCTGGGTGACACTATGAAGGACGGTTGAGTGCAATTAAACGAACCTGATTATTAGTTTGTTACAAAATCATCAGCTGAATTTTTCGATCGCATTCATACGCCTTAAAGACTCGTTAGAACCAGACAACACGAGTACAGCCTGAACAATGCAAAAATATTAACGTCATACTTAGTCTCTCTGCCCTAATGTGTCATAGTTGATGTTGGCAACTTTGACTGCCACCAGCTAAGCATTCCTCCCTCAAGTTGATAAACATCCTCAAACCCGAACTGGTTAAGTTTTCTAACGCCTGGGATGCTACGATGGGCTGATAGACATATCACGACGGTGGTTATCTCTTGTGATAGATCAAGCTGTTTTATAGTGTCAATTGAAAGCTTTGTTATGGGCAGATTTAACGAGCCTTCGATATGTGACTTATTCCATTCCATTTTCGTTCGAACATCTACAATCTGAATATCATTTGTCTTAAGACGCTTATACACCTCTTCGGCGTTCATTTCTGGCATATTTCCAAACGGTAACCACTGAGATAAACTCGTTAATATCGACATCTATATATTCCTAAAAAGGCTTCATTCTGAACCATTAAGTCTTACGAAGTCATCAATCTAATGACGGTTACTTGACCTTTAACACAAACCTCACTATTCGCATTTAAGGGCACTTCGACGCTTGTCTTCCTACACAACTTCTACCACTTAAGTTCATAATTCAAGCTTTTATCAATGAATGTTCCACATTTAAACCACGTCTAAAAAACTAACATTAGCAAATAACCTCATTCTCAAGCTTCTATTTGGCATGTTTATGCTATTGCGCTTAATATCATGACAATTAATTAACAAGGCCAATTAACACCGCCGCTTTGTCTATGTGACTTGGTAGCCCTCAGTGTCAGTGAATTTTTACCTTAAAACGCTTAAATAAAAATGCCGGATGATTTCTCATCCGGCATTTATTGTATTCTCAGGAAAATTACTTTAACCAATGCTTCACTTTGGTACGATTGTTATTATCCCGGCTTTGTCTAATCAGCTCATCACCAGCATCCATTTGGGTCATTTTTGCAAGGCGATCATAAAGCAGTACATTCACTGATGCAGCTAAATTCATGCAGCCAACGGTTGGTACGTAAACTACCGCTGTTGCTGCATCAATCAATTGCTGAGGAATAGTGCCATCTTCTGGACCAAAAATATAAAATGCATTTTCGGGATGAGTAAATAAAGGCAATGGCGTTGCCCCAACGACGAGATCAACACACACAATCGTTGCTCCGTCAGGCACGCTATCGAGTAATGACTCGACGCCGACCAAAGGAATGCGCTTTGCAGCATCTTTAGTGTCCACATCGTATTGAGCATCACCCGACTTAGCGGCCAATTCGTAACGTTTACCGGTATAGCAAACATTATCGACCCGATAACAGCCTGCAGCACGCATGATGCCACCGACATTGACTGGGGTTTTAGGATTAACTAATCCAATTGTCACTCTCGTTTGAATATTTTCCATAAAGCAGATTAATCTTTTCCGGTTATGCCGCTTGAACCACAATACGTTGACGTAATTGCAGCCATGCAGCTTCTACTAATGAAAAATCGTGTTCTTCTAACTCTTCATTTGCCAAGGCTAAGCATTTAACCAACTTGAGATCCAGAGCTGGTAGATCTTGTTCTGTTTCCACTTCTAATTCGGCTAATACTACCGCTATGTGACCTTGTAAATAACCACACGCAAATAATGCATCATCGTCGCTATTGCTAACACTGTCTTCCATCCAAGACTCTAATGCGGCATCGTACAGTTCTAACATGGTTTAGTTCTCCACTAAATCTGGGTTGGCAACCTGGTACATCACGTAATCATTGTAGCCAGTGACTATTTTGTAATAGCCTGTGAGTGCTTTGTCTAATTCAGGGTCGCCACTATCCACAATTAATGGCCTGCCTTCAAGTGCTTTAAGCTTAGTTTTTGTGGCTAAGATTAAAATATTGTCTTTTCCTATGCGTTTTATTAATTCTGGCGATAATTGTTGGTTACCGCGGCCCAATATGTGACCTTGACCACCAATTAAGGTTATCACCAATTTAGCAGGACAAGATTCTGTATCATTTGTGAGTTCAAGTAATTGCTTAGCAGTAACATCGCTGGCAATTAGCGCTTTATGTTGAATGACATCGACACCCAACAAGGTATTATCAATGCCTAAGTCTTCCATAACCGCCGCAACGGTACTACCTGAACCCATGATATAAAGCTCATCTTCCATAGACTCGATAATGTCAGCGGCAATATCAGCTAACACGAGTTCATCGACTTCTTTGCCACCCATTTTTACCGCTTGAATATATCTAGGCTCAGCAGGAACCATCATTTCGCCAAAGCGTTTGGCTCTGACAGTGCCTTGCCTAAACGCAACTTCATCAATATCCATTACATCGGCTGACATTAAACTGACTAACTCACCTTTTAACAACATGCTCACCACGAGCCCTGAAGCATGAGGCGTAATGCCATAAACACCTGAATGAATTTTGACTCCGGCAGGAACGCCTAATACAGGTAGCTTGTCTTCAACCACGGCAGAAATATCGCGAGCAGTGCCATCCCCCCCCGCAAAAAGCAGTAAATCCAACTGTTGTTCAAGTAAATAAGTTACCGCTTGCTGAGTATCTAGCGAAGATGTCGTTGCACTACAGGTATACACCGCATTTGTTTGAAACCCCATTTGACGACACAAATCTGCACCCATGTCGCCCGATGCAGTGATAATATCAATCGTGTCAGCAAAAGGTAACACTACCGCTAAGGCTTGTTGCATCCGCTGCTGCGCTTTAGGTATGGCTCCTTTGGCAATGGCATCATTAGCAACACCATCAGAGCCTTTTAAACCGACACTCCCACCTAATCCTGCCAGTGGATTAATAATTACCCCTAAACGAAAACGTTTCACGTCGACTCCTTGCTGTTGCGACAACACTATTTTAGATTAACTTTGTGGTGCGTTTGCGGATGCTTCGCCATTGATATTTGGGATCATCATAACCGCAAGCATTGATAAAAAAGCACAACTTGCTGCAAATATCCAAACCCACATAATTTGACTACCATCCCCCCAAATCATGCCACTTATCCATGTGCCTAATGCACCGCCCACACCAAAACTGACACTGGCATATAATGCTTGCCCTGTGCTCCGGTGACTGACATTAAAGTGTCGATGAATAAAATGGATTGAGGCCGCATGCACTAAACCAAAGGTAAATGCATGCAATAATTGGCTGATTATCAATAATGAAGCGTATTCAACGCCAAAGGCTAACAGTAACCAACGAATAACCGTCAGTAAAATACTCACCACGAGTAATACTCGGATACCGTATTGGCGAATAAGGCGAGATGAATAAAAAAAGATAACGATTTCGGCTAGAACGCCTAAGGCAACCAGCAAACCAGCGATGGTCTCAGAGTAGCCAACCTGTTTTAGATACAATACAAAAAAGCCATAAAATGGTCCGACACTCATCTGGAGTAACATTGCAGACAACATAAACCACACTAATGAGGCATCAAGCTTAAGCTTAGGTCGTTCGGACTTATTGACGACAACGCTGCGGTTAGCAGGCAAAGGTAACGAACACGCAAACAAACCTAAAAACAATATCATGCCCATATAAGGCAACACTTCAGGGCCCCAATAATCAATGGCAAGACCACCACTGATCACCAACACGATATAACCCACACTGCCCCAACTGCGAATAGCGCCATAACGCTCAGCTTTGTCACCTAGCGTTTCTAAGGTAATCACTTCTAGCTGAGCTAAAATCGCATTCCAAAAAAACGTGTATATCGCCAGACTAATCGCTAAATAGACAAAGCTGCCATCAAAGAAAAAACTGATATAGGTGATCGCCGCGGCACAAGAACCTAATTTAATCAGTTCTGAACGCATGCCAGTTCGATCAGCAACCGCCGCCCACACATTAGGTGCGACAATGCGAGTAGCCATTAATATCGCCAACAAAAAACCTATCTCTTGGGCATTGAAGCCTCGACTGTCAAAGAAAACCCCCAAATAGGGGACCATGATGCCAAGAATAGAAAAGAAAAAGAAATAACAAGCCCTGAGCCAGCGTAAATCCGGCTCAGGGCATTTAACTGAGGACATTAGCGCATTCCGATAACGGGCGTTTGTCTGGTCACATCGTGGTTTTGAGCACGATGTCTTAATAAGTGATCCATTAACACGATAGCAAGCATCGCTTCAGCAATGGGTACGGCACGAATTCCGACACAAGGATCATGACGACCTTTGGTGATCATCTCAATCGTTTCACCTTGTACTGTCATGCTTTGACCAGGCACACTAATGCTTGAGGTCGGCTTTAGCGCAATATGAGCCACAACAGGTTGACCGGATGAAATCCCCCCCAGAACTCCGCCAGCATGGTTCGACGCAAATCCTTGTGGTGACATTAAGTCGCGACCTTCAGAGCCTTTTTGAGTGACAACCCCAAAGCCATCACCCACTTCAACGCCCTTCACTGCATTAATGCCCATTAGTGCATGGGCAATGTCAGCATCGAGGCGATCAAATACTGGTTCACCTAACCCCACAGGTACGCCAGTTGCCACCACAGTTATCTTGGCACCAATCGAATCACCAGATTTACGTAAACCACGCATATACTCGTCCAATGCTTCTAATTTACTGGCATCAGGAAAGAAAAATGCATTTTGTTCAATTTGAGTTAAATCGATGGTCTCGGCGCAAATTGGCCCTAATTGAGCAAGATAGCCGTGGATTTCAATGCCATGAACTTGTTTAAGGTATTTTTTAGCAACCGCACCGGCAGCAACGCGCATTGCGGTTTCACGCGCAGACGAGCGACCACCGCCACGGTAATCACGCATGCCATACTTTTGCTGATAGGTATAATCAGCATGACCAGGACGAAAAGTGTCTTTTATGTCGGAATAGTCTTGGCTGCGTTGATCGGTATTCTCAATCAACAAACCAATAGAGGTGCCAGTCGTTTTACCTTCAAAGACGCCTGACAGAATTCTCACTTCATCAGCTTCACGCCGGGCAGTAGTGTAGCGTGACGTGCCAGGACGACGACGGTCTAAATCATGTTGCATATCTTCAACAGTTAACTCAAGCCCTGGAGGACAACCATCAATGATACAACCTAGAGCAACACCATGGCTTTCACCAAATGTTGTCACAACAAAGTTTTGGCCAATACTATTTCCTGACATGCGCGTTAACTACCTCTATTAATTATTCACTTTATTGAGTGCTATTCTTGTCGCTAATGTTATCGCGATTATTCACCATCTTTGTAGATGGCGAAAAGTGTTTCATTTTCAACTAGCTGATCACGAGTTAATACAAACACACCATCACCGCCAAATTCAAAATCAACCCAAGTAAACGGCATATCAGGATATTGCTCAATCAAATGCACCATTGAATTACCCACCTCAACCACAAGTAAACCGGTTTCGGTCAAATAATCTGCCGCATTCGCCAAAATGCGTTTGGTTAAATCTAAGCCATCATTACCAGACGCTAACCCTATCGCGGGTTCGTGATGATACTCTTGAGGCATATCGCCAATATCTTCAGCATCAACATATGGAGGGTTAGATACAATTAAATCGTAATGAGGACCTTTAGGGATCGCCGAAAATAAATCGGATTGAATCGGGAAAACACGTTCTAACACACCCAAAGACTCAACATTAATCTGGGCCACTTCAAGTGCATCTTCACTAATATCTAAGGCGTCAACTTCAGCATCTTCAAACGCATAGGCACAAGCAATGGCAATACAAGCACTGCCGGTACATAAATCCATAATGCGATTAACAGGTTTATTATATAACCAAGGGCTAAATTTATAATTGATCATTTCTGCTATCGGTGAGCGTGGTACAAGTACGCGCTCATCAACATAAAATTCGAGTCCGGCAAAATTGGCTTTATTGGTCAAATACGGAACCGGTAAACGTTCACGTACACGGCGAATAATCAATTCAACGATTTTGTGTTTTTCGCTACTGGTTAAATTACTTAAAATAACCTGCTGGCCGATTTCTTCGGGTAAATGTAAAGCATCAAAAACCAATGCAATCGCTTCGTCCCAGGCATTATCCGTTCCGTGGCCATAATAAATGTTAGCATCATTAAAACGACTGACAGCCCAACGCAACATATCAGCTATGGTACGTAACTCAGTGACAGCTTCATCTACAAAGATCTTATCCAAAACACACTCCTTAAAAATTCTTCTCAGCTATTGTAACTGATGTCTATTAAGATGACCTAAAATTCAATACAATACGCCGATGAAAGACAATAATTATGTAGACTTATCGCTGTTTAGTACATTAATCGATGGTATCAAACCACTAAAACAAGATACCCACTACTTTAAACAGCCTGTCAAACCCAAACAACAGTTCGAAATAAAAGAACGTCAGATCCATGTTGACAGTTATTTTTCGGATACATATCAGCCGCTTCTGCCGATTAATGGTCCTATGCGTTGGATTAATGCCAACACAGATAAGCTTGAATTAAAACGTTTAAGACGTGGTGACTATTCACCTGACCTACTGCTTGATTTACACGGGATGCGTCAAGCTGAAGCCAAACTTGAATTAGCAGCACTTATCCAGGCATGCGTTAAGCAAAGCACAATATGTTGTTGTGTCATGCACGGCTATGGTATGGGGATTTTAAAGCAGCAAACACCAATGTGGTTAGCGCAACATCCAAACGTAAAAGCATTCCATCAAGCACCAAAAGAATGGGGTGGCGATGCAGCGTTATTGGTATTAATTGATATTGGTGAGCAACCTCACCGACGTTAATTCGAGGTAATAAGCGCAAAAAGTGTTAGTAAAGGTAAGTGCTGACTTACCTTTTTATGAGTACACATGATTACAACCAATATTGCCATTACACAATAACTTGATGTGGTGCAGTCATAGCCACAAAACTAGAGTGCTGGCCATGCATGTCAATGTGAGCCACCGCAGACGTAGCAAACAACGGTGGCTCAATACCTGCCACAAGTTCACTAACCATAAAGCCTAAAATAGGCATATGTGCAATAACCAATACATTATCCGCTTTATATTGCTCTGCATAAGCAAGCACAATATCAACAGTCATTTTGGCATCTCCAGAGGGGGTGACATCATCAAGCACTAACCACTTACGGGGATCGGATAGGTGTTTACTGACTTCTTGCCACGTTTGTTGTGCACGTAAATAAGGACTCACAATAACCAAATCAAAATGGCTAACCTGTTTTGCTAACCAATTAGCCATAAAACCTGTGTGAATACGGCCAATATCAGTTAACTTTCGTTCCCTGTCTGACGGTGCATCAAAACCCGCTTCACCATGGCGCATCAAAAATAGCTGCATACTTCTCTCGTGATGTTTTTATTATCATTCTTAGCCAATTGTAGCGTTAATCAGCGCAACAACAAACCTAGAATTGAGCTTATTTTGATAAACTTTAGTCGATAATCGAATAAAACAAGCCAAGGTAATTTGCTAAAAAGTAATAACAAGATCAATATATAACAAGTTATCTTTTCTGGAGTCTCCTTTTGCCTGAATTTCCAGCAGTTTATAAAAGCCAAAATGATCATCGTCAGTACCAATATCGAGTGTTAGACAATCAACTTCGAGTATTATTGGTTGAAGATATGCAATCGAATCAAGCTGCAGCGTCAATGGCTGTCAGTGTTGGTCATTTTGACGATCCCGTTGAACGGCCTGGTATGGCGCATTTTCTTGAGCATATGTTGTTTTTAGGCACAGAAAAATATCCAGACTCAGGTGAATACCATGCTTATATTAATCAACATGGTGGAAACAATAATGCGTGGACAGGCACAGAACAAACTAACTTTTTTTATAGCATTAATGCAGAAGCTTTAGAAGGTTCGTTAGACCGATTTAGTCAATTTTTCATTGCTCCCAAGTTTGATTTAGAGTTAGTTGATAGAGAAAGGCAGGCAATAGAATCGGAGTTTAGTTTAAAATTAAAAGATGACATTCGTCGAGTCTACCAAGTTCAAAAAGAAACCGTTAACCCAAAACATCCGTTTTCAAAATTCTCTGTGGGTAACCAAGCGACATTAGCAGGTAAACAAGCAGACATTCGGGATGAACTGCTGGCTTTTTATCAGCAACATTACAGTGCTAATATTATGACGTTGTGCGTTGTAGCGCCTCGTCCTATCGCAGAACTCGACACCATCGTTAGACAATATTTTTCAAAAATACTCAATAGAAATGTAAGTAAACACTATCCTTCTGAAGCACTGATAACCGAGGCTCAGCAACAAACACATATACAAATTGTACCGTTGAAAGATCAAAAACGACTCAGTATTTGCTTTTCACTCCCAGAGATAGACCAATTTTATAAACGTAAACCCCTCACCTTTATTAGCCACTTACTCGGTAATGAAAGTCCGGGGAGTTTATTGTCTTATTTAAAAGGACACGGATTAGCCAACCATTTATCTGCTGGCGGTGGCATAAATGGCTACAATTTCAAAGATTATTCGATCAGCATACAGCTAACCGACAAGGGATTTACTGAACTAAATGAAGTGGTCTCTTGTGTCTTTGAATATATCGAACTGATAAAGCAACAAGGTGTTCAAGCATGGCGTTACCAAGAACGAGCCAATCTGCTTGATACTGCCTTTCGTTTCCAAGAACAGATCAAAACCTTGGATTTAGCGAGTCATCTCAGCATCAACATGCACCATTACGATATTGAAAACATTATTTATGGCGACTATCGCATGGATGAGATGCTTGAGGATGAAACAAAATACCTCCTTTCATTGATGTCGGCGACCAATATGCGTCTCCTCACGGTAGCAAAAGAGTCTCAGGTCGATAATCAAGCCCAATGGTACGACACCCCTTACCAAGTTAGGCCATTACAAGCTCAACAAATAAAAAAATGGTCTGCGGTTTCAATAAGAGAAGATCTTAAACTACCTGAAAAAAATCCGTTTATTGTCTCGGATCCACAAGCTCGAGCAAACAAAAGTAATACCCCAGTACCCACTATTGTTGCTGAAGGTGAAGGTTACCGTATTTGGCATAAAAAAGATGATGAGTTCAATGTCCCTAAAGGGCATTTATACTTATCATTAGATTCCGATCAAGCTAGCTCAACGCCAAGACAGGCAGCATTAACAAGACTGTACGTCGAAATGCTTATCGATTACCTGACAGAACCAACATATCAAGCAGAGGTTGCTGGCCTTAACTACAATATCTACCCCCACCAAGGCGGTATTACCCTCCATTTAACCGGCTTTACTGGTAACCAAGAAAAGCTATTAACCTTAATAATCAAAAAAGCACGCGAGCGAAATTTTACCGAGCAGCGCTTTAACATGATTAAAAAACAGATATTACGCAGTTGGAATAATGTTGCTCAAGCCAAGCCAATATCACAATTATTTACCAGCTTAACGGTCACGCTACAAAAAAGCAGTTTTGAACCGACAACAATGGCTGAACAACTCACGCTACTGACCCTTGATGATTTGCATAATCATGTTAGCGCATTTTACAAAAAGATTTATCTTGAAGGATTAGTTTACGGGGATTGGCTGGTTGAAGAAGCTCAGCTACTCGCCAAGCGTTTGCAGCATTTATTATCTTTGGTAACAAAGCCAAGCGCTGAAGCATCTCGCGAACTTATCAATCTCGATAAAAGAGGCTCATTGCTTCGCGAAAAAACCATGGATCACCAAGATAGCGCGATTATTGTTTACTATCAGTCTCGTATGGCAACACCTGATCGTATGGCATTATTTAGCCTACTAAACCATACAATGTCATCAACCTTTTTCCATGAGTTACGCACTAAACAACAATTAGGCTACATGGTAGGAACAGGCTACTTGCCATTAAACCGACATCCAGGGATGATTTTCTATGTTCAATCCCCCACTACAGGTCCAAGACAACTACTCGAAGCCATAGATGAGTTCATCGCCGACTTTAATTATGCCGTGATGCAAATAACCAATCAACAATGGGAAAGCACTAAACGAGGCATGATAGGTCAAATAATGGAACACGATACTAACCTAAAAACACGCAGCCAACGCTATTGGGTGAACTTAGGAAACCGCGATTATGAATTTAATCAACGTGAGATGGTCGTGGCTGAAGTAGAAAAGCTCACAAGAGCAGATTTGATTAAGTTTATGGTGGCTCACATGCGCAGTAAAGATTGTGACCGCTTAGTCCTGTTTAACAGCGGTAAACAACATCACAGTCAAGCGAGCCTGCGTTCAAATAATATGATTGTAGACTTAAAAACGTTTAAACAACAGACGGATAAATTTCAGTTTTAGTAAATGTCTACGGCAGAAAAGTTCAGAAAAGAGACTGCGATTACGGTTACAAAATAGTCGCTACCAATATTAACGGTGCAAAATACTAAATAAAACGTTAATACCCCATAAGCTATTGATTAAAAAACGACTTTTAGACAATGCTATCGTAATTGTTAGGTAATATCCTATCAATCACACCTTTTTTGTTAACATGCTTTTGACAAAGGCTCAGGTTTCTGAAAAAGTAGACAATTCATCAACTTCTTTGCGGCATCGAAAGAGAATAAGTATAAAAATTATGCCTAAAATTTTATTGTTAATCTGTGTTTATTTTATTTGTAGCTTTGGCGTAACAGCCATTGAAGCTGACAACACCGAATCAAATTTTGATATTCTACTCAATCATACCAATTATGGTGTTGCCGATGGTTTATCACAAGATACCGTTACCGCCATTGTAGAAGACAAAGAGGGCTACGTTTGGGTTGGTACCATCAATGGCTTAAACCGTTTTGATGGTAACGAGTTTAAACAGTTCTATGCTGGTGACGATGCAAAGTCTCTCCCCAGTTCTTTTATCCGCAATTTGCTTATAGATGATAATGGCGTGCTGTTAGTTGGGACGGATAAAGGTCTCGTTCAATTTGATAAAGAAACAGAGTCATTCAGTAGAAACAGTATTTCTACTCAAATTGGTGATCAAGCCATTTGGTCAATATCAAAACAAGATGATAAAATTTTCATTGGTTTAAATGGTAAATTTGTGACCTATGAAGAAAGCAATAATCAGTATTTAATTTTTGAAGATGACAATCTAAAAGAAATAAAAAACATCTTAAAGTTTAATGGTATTTTTTACATTAGAAACTATGAAGGTAGTGTTTTTACAAATAATACGAATACTACAAAAAAAATAATAAGCAAATCTAACGATATTATAATATTTAAGAACAATGTAATTGCCGCAACAGATCAAGGCATATATATTATTAATGAAAAAATTAAAAAAATATCTAAATTAAAGCTTATAGATTTATCCATCGATTATACTAATATGAACAATGTCATAGGATTGTACGAAAACAAAATATTTAGTCTTAAAAAAAACAATAATAAAATAACATGGACATCATTAGGAGAACTTCAAGTTGAGGGTGAAAAGTTCATTAAATCTTTCATATCAGCCAATGGGGGAAACCTTTACATATCCAATTATAATGATGGATTCATAAAGATATCACCAGAAAACAACTTAGTAAAAAAAATCAAAGACATTCCAAATAACATATGGTCGATTTCAGAATATAAAGATGATATTTTCCTAGTTAATGACGGAAATAAAATATATGTATATGACAAAAGTATAGTTTTAAAGAAGACGATTAAAACATCATTGCCATATGGGCCAAAATCAATATTAGTGATAAACAAAAAAGCTTTTGTTGGCACTAAGTCTGGACTATATTTAATAAATATTGAAAATGGAAAAGAAAGAAAACTAAACAATGAGTTAATTGTCAGCATTAAATATAACAAAGATCTAGACCAATTCTATAGTTCAAACTTCAAAGGTGAAGTGCAAGTTTTATCGATAACGGGTGAGGTTATTGAAGAAATAAATACTAAATTCAGTTACCCAATCTATGATATGGTTAAGATTGACTCTAAATTATGGATTGCATCACAAGCAGGGCTACTTATATGGGAAAATAATAAAATAACCGAAGTTTTTAATGAAGACATTGTGTTTAATATCGCGGTTAAAAACAATAAAGTATATTTTGGCACTCGAAGTTCTATTTATTCTATAGATAAAAATATCTTTAGCAAACCGAAAATAATATTCAATAGAAAAAAAGTAATATACTCAATAGCTTTTGTAGATAATATAATGGTCGCATCTTCAAATAGAGAAGTTTATATAATTGATACTAATACAAATATCACTCACACACTTAGCGTTGAAAATGGTGTATTAAAAGATTACAACACCCAATCATTACTAACACTGAATAAGTCAGTATTATTTGGGGGGGGTGAAGGTCTTAGTTTAGTAGAGCCTAAAAAAATATTATCTGCAATATCAGAAAATTCTATATCCACTATAAAACTGTCTGATTTCCTTTTATTTAACACCCCAGTCCGCGTTGGTTCAAAAATCCTCAAAAAACCAATAAATAATTTAGATCAAATCATACTAAAACACTCAGACTATCCATTTACAATTAAATTTAATGTTCTAGGGAAAAATAATAATGATTTCGAATTTTTTTATTACTTAGAAGGCCTAGAAAGAAATTGGTTATCTACAAAGGGAAATAACAATGTAACTTATACAAATTTATCAGCTGATAAATATACCTTTAAGTTATATGCTCAAAATAGACTATCTGGTAGAAAAACAGATATTAAGAGTATAAAAATATTAGTAACCCCACCTTGGTGGTTATCTCTGGAAGCCAAATTAGTATACGGACTATTTATATTAGCTTTAATTATCATCTCTTTTAAGATTATAATTCGTCGCCGTGAAATTCAGAAACAAATAGCCCAGAGTGAAGAGCGGTTAAAGCTGTCTTTATGGGGTAGTGGCGATGAAATGTGGGACTGGGATATTGAAAGTGGCAAAATCTACCGTTCTAACATTTGGGGTTCTTTAGACTTCCCTCAAGATGGTCGTCGCTCGGGTAATGCTGACGAAGAAAGTAATATCCACCCTCTCGATAGAGATAGAGTCACCAAAGCGTTAAATGATCATTTTAATGCGATAACCGACCATTTTGAAATTGCTTATCGTGTTAAAGCGCGTAACCAGCAATGGATATGGATATTAGACAGAGCCAAAATAGTTGAACGCGATCAAAAAGATCAGCCGCTACGGATGACGGGCACCATTAAAGATATCAATAATATTAAACAAGCAGAAGAGCAATTACGCTTGTTCGCTAGAGCAATTGAGAATATCTCTGAAGGGATGTTTATTCTCGATGAGAAGTATCAATTTGTTGAAGTCAATAATGCCTGTTGTGAACTAACAGCCTCTACAAAAGAGAAGTTTGTCCATGAAATACTCAATTTCACTCGCTATCCAGCAAGTTATTCTGAACAAATAAGAAATTTACTAAAGCAACAAGGTCGTTGGAGCGGTGAAATTGAAGCAAGTAAAGGTAAAGACGGTTTCTTCTTAATCGAGCTGACAATCGACGCCATATACAATGAGCAAGGCGAAACAAGTCATTACGTTGGCGTGTTTTCTGATATTACCCGCCGTAAACAGCAAGAAGAAGAGCTCAGAAAACTGACTAATAATGACTTACTTACCGGGCTGCCTAATCGTTCTAGTTTACAAGTGACCTTAAGCAACTTAGTCAAAAAAGACATTCATCACACCTTAATGGTACTCGATTTAGATAACTTTAAGCGTATCAATGATTCTTTAGGCCATCAAATTGGTGATGATTTATTGATCGGTGTTGCTGAGCGAATTCAGTCAACCATTCCAAAACATGCCAGCTTATACCGTCTCGGAGGTGATGAATTTGCTTTACTCGTCGATCAACTCCCAGATATAGGTTCTTGTGCCGCCATCGCTACCCAAGTCATTAACTGTCTAAAACCCGCCTTCACTGTTAATAATGACTCACTAGTATTAGGTATTAGTATCGGCATTGTGCTTTATCCTGAAGATGAGCAAAATGAGCAAGCCTTATTGCGTAAAGCGGATATCGCCATGTATCACGCTAAGTCAGGGGGTGGTAACCGCTATCAGTTCTATTCAGAATCATTAAACCAAAATGCTTTACGCCAACTGGAAATCGAAAGTTTAATTCGGGAAGCACTAAAAGATGATTTATTTGAAGTCTATTACCAACCTAAAGTCGATGTAAAAAAAGATCGCCTCACTGGAATGGAAGCGTTAGTGAGATTAAATCACCCTAAATTAGGCCTGATAGGACCGAACGAATTTATTCCCCTTGCTGAAGAAAACGGCCTAATAGTTGAAATTGGTGATGTTGTAATGCGAAAAGCCTGTTTTGCTGCGCAGAAATGGTTGGAACTAGGACTATTTAGTGGTCGCGTTGCAGTCAATTTGTCATCAAAACAATTTGCACTTCCTGATTTACTATTACGCATAGAGTCTATTTTACGCCTCACAAAACTACCGGCTGAACACTTAGAACTGGAAATCACTGAAAGCACTGTTATCAAAAACCCAGAGCAAGCCATTAAAGTGATGCAACAATTGGCAAAAATGGGCATTAGCCTCGCTCTTGACGATTTTGGTACCGGTTACTCTTCTTTGTCATATTTAAAACGATTCCCTATCAACTGTTTAAAAATTGATAAAACCTTTGTTGATGATATTGATAAATCAGACCGAGACCTCAAGATGGTCGATTCTATTATTACCATTGCCCATAATATGGGGTTGACGGTCGTTGGTGAAGGTGTAGAACAAACCTCACAACTCAACATTTTAAAAGCACTTAACTGTGAAGAAATTCAGGGATATATATACAGTAAGCCTATCAAAGAAGCAGACTTTGAGTTAATGCTCACTGCAGACAAACTCAAATTTGACACTCTAAACGGTAGGTTAATGAAAAAATAAATCATCTCCTCATATATTTGGCATGACAAATGCAATTCTAAGTTCAGTTGTAAAAATAATATTGTTATTTAACCCTGAGCTTGAATTACTAAATATAAGAGAGATTAAAATGATTAAAGGAATAATTACAGTAGCAGTTTTATCGGCATTATCTATCAGTAGTGTTGCTATGGTAAATGGAATTGAAACGCAAACCGTCGGTATTCCAGCCATCAAGGTTATAGACACTCAAACCGCCGGTATTCCTGCCATCAAAGTGCTAGACACGCAAACCGCCGGTATTCCTGCCATCAAGGTGCTAGACACGCAAACCGCCGGTATTCCTGCCATCAAGGTGCTAGACACGCAAACCGCCGGTATTCCAGCCATCAAGGTGCTAGACACCCAAACCGCCGGTATTCCAGCCATCAAGGTGCTAGACACGCAAACCGCCGGTATTCCAGCCATCAAGGTTCTAGACACGCAAACCGCCGGTATTCCAGCCATCAAGGTTCTAGACACGCAAACCGCCGGTATTCCAGCCATCAAAGTGCTTGACACTCAAACAGCTTAAGGAGAATCCTATGTTTACTTCTCTAAAAATTGCACTTGGTTTAGCAAAACCAGCTCGTAAGAAAGTAAAATTACCTGAAGGTTTAAACCACCTCGAAGTGATCCAAGCTAAAGCATGGTGGAAGTAGTCGGTATAGTACTGACGGATGGTTAACCATCAGCCACAAAAAAGGAGCATTAGCTCCTTTTTTGTTGAGTGTCTGACGCAGACTACACAGGCTTAGCCGTCTATTCTATACGCCATGTCGACATACTTTCACATCAGCCAAGCGTTAGTGCCTGCTAAACATAGGTGAGTGGCCCTAGAATACAGCCTATGCATCACCAATACTTTATTTATATTCCATATTGATAAGCAGCAAACTAAATAAAAAAACCACGACGAATACTCGATAAAACTAATATGAATAACTAAACTACATTATCACTGAACCTAAATAACTCAGTTAATATAATCCCTGCCCATACACCATTACGGCGCTTATTTAACTTGTAAGTGATGATATTAACATCACATTACCCGTGCGATGACAGCTTAATGGCGGCGTCTGATCCCATAATCAAATAACGTTATCATACTTAAGAATGTGTACTATACCGAAAAGAAGTAACGTATCGATTAAAAAACAGGCAAAAGTATGCCTTTAACAAATAAAAAAGCGGCAATAACTTGCCGCTTTTTTATTACAATGCGATAACTAACAAGCTATCTATACAACAAAGAGTTTACTTTGTGTAGAACAGACTTCCATCCCTAGCCATTTTGACTAACGTATCACACGGTGAGAAACGCTCACCGTAGAGTGATTGATAACCTTGTAATGTCGCCACTAAGTTACTTGCACCTAATGTGTCAATGTAACGGAACGGGCCACCTAAGAATGGCGGAAAACCAATACCAAATATCGCACCGATATCACCGTCTCGAGCAGAAGCAATGATCCCTTCTTCAAGACAACGAACGGCCTCATTGAGCATTTGGATCGTACAACGCTCAGCCACATTTTTTGCTTCTTTATCTGAAGCAATTGAAATGTCGAGCACTTTGTAAACTGACTCATCAACTGATTTAGCTTTTTTCGCTTTAGGACCATATTGGTAGAAACCTTTGCCATTCTTGCGACCTTTACGATCGTCGGCGAGTAACTTCTCAAATGCAGCAGGTGCTTTAAAACGTGCGCCTAACTCTTTTTCTAAAATAGGCGAAATTTTGCCGCCAACGTCAATACCCACTTCATCCAGTAACGTCATTGGACCGACAGGAAAGCCAAACTTCACTAACGAGCTGTCTAAATGCTCTATTCGTTGCCCTTCGAGTAATAACTGCGCCGCTTCGTTCATATACAGGGCAAGAATACGGTTAACATAAAAACCAGCACCATCTTGTACCACAATAGGCGTTTTACCTTGCTTACGAGCAAAAGCCACGGTCGTTGCAATGGTTTCAGGTGACGTTGTTTTATGCGCAATAACTTCAACCAACGGCATTTTTTCTACTGGAGAGAAGTAATGTAGACCAATGACATTTTCAGGACGGCTTGCTGCTTCGGCAATTTGTCCAATCGGCAGAGATGAAGTGTTAGATGCGAAAATGGTGTTTTCACCGCACTCACGTTCAACATCTTTCACCATCTGATGTTTCAATGCGAGGTCTTCAAATACTGCTTCAACAACGATATCAGCATCTTTAATGCCTTTATACTCAGTCGTTGTGGTCATTAACGCCATTAACTTGTCGCGGGCCGCAGGCGTCATATGGCGACGCTTAACCCCTTTATCTAATAGCTTGTAAGCATAAGCTAAGGCATTACTCAAACCTTGTTCAGAGATATCTTTCACTCGAGCGGGGATTTTAGCCTTCGTGGTGGTCACAGACGCAATACCGCCGCCCATTAAGCCACCACCTAATACCATCACTTTTTTGACTTTACGAGGTACAGCACCTTCAGCGCCAGTCTCTTTTTTCATCTCAGTAGTAGCAAAAAAGAGTCCTCTCAGTGCGGCTGATTCTTTAGACATCACCAAATTAGCAAAATGAGTCGCTTCAACCTCAAGACCTTTCACCATGCCTTTACTCATACCTTGGCGAACACTGTCTATGATCTTAGTCGGAGCAGGATAATTACCTTGAGTCTTCTTTAACACTTGCTTACGCGCTTGATCAAAAATGAGGTCGCGCGTAAATGATGTTGATTCTAAAAACTGATTAATTTTAGATTGCACCACTGGCTTAATGGCTTTTTTGCCTTTTTTAGCCAGCTCGATTGCGGTTTCTAATAAAATTGAATTAGGTACGACATCATTCACTAAGCCCATTTTTAACGCTTGTTTAGGGCGAATTTGCTTACCGGTTAACATCATATCAAGTGCTGTAGTAATACCGACTAAACGAGGCAAACGCTGGGTACCACCAGTGCCAGGCAGCAAACCCAGTTGTACTTCGGGCAAACCTAGCATGGTTTTTTTATCATCACTGCATACACGTAAATGACATGCTAGCGCTAACTCTAAGCCACCGCCTAAACAAGCACCATTTATCGCAGCAACAACCGGAATAGATAATCCTTCAAGTTCAGAAAATAGCACATGACCTTGTTGTGATAATGCCTTAGCATCTTGCTCACTCTTACATGCCGCGAGCATGCTAATGTCAGCACCAGCAACAAATGAATCCGCTTTACCAGAGATAATGACTAAACCTGTAATGCTTGGATCAGCTTTAACTTCAGCTAAAATTTCTGTAATTTCAGGCCCAAATTCCGCCCTTAAGGTGTTCATGGTTTCGCCAGGAACATCCATGGTTAAAATCGCAATACCATCATCACGACGAGCTAAATTAAATGTCTTTTCCATGCTCATTACTCCACCTCTAAAATCATTGCTACACCTAAACCACCCGCTGCACAAGCCGTTGTCAAACCTGTACCACCACCACGACGCTTAAGCTCACGACAGACTTGGGTGATTAATCGAGTACCGGTTGCCGCAAAAGGATGGCCATAAGCCAATGAACCACCTAATACGTTAAATTTACTCATGTCGATTTCACCAATGGCACGATCTCGACCTAATTTTTCTTGGGCAAACTTTTTAGAAGCAAACATTTGCATGTTCGCTAATGTCTGCGCTGCAAACGCTTCATGCATTTCAATCAGGGTTAAATCCTCTAATTCCATACCAGCACGTTTTAATGCTAATGGTGTGGCATACGATGGACCCATCAACATATCTTGCCAAACATCAATAGCAGTAAACGCGTAACTCTTAATGTAACCCATTGGCTGATAGCCTAAGGCTTTGGCACGACCTTCGCTCATTAAAATGATTGCAGAGGCACCATCAGTTAATGGCGTACTGTTCGCCGCTGTTACCGTACCGTGTTGACGGTCAAAGGCTGGGCGCAATTTGGCATAAGACTCTAATACTGAGTCTTCACGAATATTATTATCGCGATCAATAAATTGTTTGTACGGAGGAATATGAGCGGTCATGACTTCATCGCGCAGATAACCTGAATTCCACGCTTCTGTCGCCAATGTATGCGAGCGGTGCGCTAATGCATCTTGATCAGCGCGGCTAATATGATAAGTTTTAGCCATTTGCTCTGCAGTTTGTCCCATCGATAAACCAGTTGAATACTCAGCAACAGCTGGCGGTACAGGTAAAAGATCTTTCAAACCTAAACGACGTGCAATCGCAAATTTTTCTTTAAACGAACGAGCTTTATTTAGATCGACTAAAGCATGTGCTAATTTTCTTGATACTCCGATCGGTAATACCGAAGACGAATCAGAACCACCGGCTAAACCGATTTCGATATTGCCCGTCATGATTGACTCAGCCACATTAACGGTAGATTGAAAACTAGTCGCACAAGCTCGGGTCACCGAATAGGCATCAGTTGACACATTCATTCCCGTACCGAGTACAATTTCACGAGCAATATTTGGCGCAGCTGTCATTTGCACCACTTTACCAAATACAAGTTGTTCAATTAATTGAGGGTCGATTTCAGAGCGAGACAGCAACTCATTTACCACCATTTTGCCCATATCCAGCGCAGATACGCCATGAAAAGCGGTTGCTTGTTTCGCAAATGGTGTTCTTAAACCGGCAACAATCGCAATGCGTTCACCCCGGGAATTCGTTACCTGTTGTCTATCACTCATGTGCCACCCTCTATTATTGTTAGCTCATCTCGGCTCGGCCGTTAAGTTTCTATTTTGTTAGATAGTCTGGTCAGACCATCAAAGCGTGATCTAAGTCTAACTTTTTATTGCATGGTTTTAAACAGGCGTTTATAACTATCTACTTCATTAATAGTTAAAATGTGTTAATCCTACTAGCCAAAAACCAATAGAATTCATAACATAGGTTGTAATAACCCCAATGCCAACTAAATAAATTGAGTACCGCTATGTCGTTAAGTCGTTTCCACTCACTACGAACCTATTTAGATACTGTAGTGTTAGGCCAACCCGTATTAACTGAAAACTTGCTGATCGCACTTATCGCCAACGGACATTTATTAGTTGAAGGACCGCCAGGTTTAGCTAAAACCCGTGCAGTAAAAGCATTATGCGATGGCGTAGAAGGCGAGTTTCACCGTATTCAGTTCACGCCAGATTTACTGCCAGCTGATTTAACCGGTACCGATATTTATCGTCAGCAAACGGGTACATTTGAATTTGAAGCGGGGCCAATCTTCCATAATCTTATTTTAGCGGATGAAATTAACCGTGCCCCAGCTAAAGTACAATCTGCTTTATTAGAAGCCATGGCCGAAGGTCAAGTTACCGTCGGTAAACACAGCTATCCTTTACCGCCGCTATTTTTAGTCATGGCGACACAAAACCCACTTGAAAACGAAGGCACTTACCCGCTACCAGAGGCACAATTAGATCGTTTTTTAATGCATCTTAATCTTGATTATCCTAGTGCTGAAACAGAATGCGAAATCTTACGCCAATCGCGTAAAGAGGCCAAAACACATCAATTGCCGACCATTGAGCCTGTCGCTCAAGCCGACGTATTTGCCGCCCGGGATCAGGCATTAGAGATTTATTTAGCGGAACCGTTAGAGAAATACATTGTTGAAATTATTATGGCCACTCGCCAACCTGCAAGGTACAGCACTGATTTAGCCAAATGGCTTGAATATGGTGTCAGCCCTCGAGCCACTATTTCATTAGAACGTTGTGCAAGAGCACGTGCTTGGTTGCATGAACGCGACTTTGTCTCGCCAGAAGATATTCAAGCGGTTGCACCCAATGTTTTACGTCATCGTTTATTGCTCAGTTATCAAGCACAAGCGGAAGGTGTCACTGCAGATCATGTGATTGATCACATTCTTAGCCAAGTTGCCGTACCGTAAATATTACAATACGGACACCAACGATTAAACATGATTAGATTATGATGAACCAAACTAATTCATTACCACTTTACAGTGATGGTATGAGCTTAAACGAGCAGGAACTTATTGCTTGTCAAAGCTTATCGCGCGCGATACCCGATCGCTCATCGCGGGCTAAAGCAACATTATCGGGTCACAGAAACAGCCAGATAAAAGGCCGCGGGATGGAGTTTGCCGAAGTACGTCATTACCAAAATGGTGATGATGTTCGTACTATCGACTGGCGAGTAACGGCTCGTACAGGCGTCGCGCACACCAAGCTTTTTGTTGAAGAACGTGAACGCCCTATTCTGTTGTTAATTGATTTGAGCCACAGTGCATATTTTGGCTCCCAGCTACTATTACAATCAGTTCAAGTGGCCCATTTAGCCACAACCTTAGGTTGGAATGCCATTAACCATGGCGATAGACTCGGGGCATTAATTGCTAGTGAAAGTACTCATTTAGAACTCAAACCGCGAAGCCGTCGCCAAGGGATTTTACAGTTAACCTCAGGACTTATTAATGTTCATCAACAGCAATTAAGCCAAATTAATCAATTGTCATCGGATCCAGGTCACATGTTTAAAGCCTGCCAACGGTTGCAACGTATTGCCAAACCGGGATCACTTATTTGGATCATCACCGACGGCCAAAATATTAACCAACAATGTTTAGCGCCCTTAACTGAATTATCGCGTCACTGTGATATCGGCGCGTTTGTGGTCACCGACCCATTAAGACAAGGGACCTTAGCGTTACCCAAACAATTTGCCTTACCTGTTCGTGATGGCCAACAACAACTGACCTTAACACGGCAAAGTTATGAGGCTTGGTTAGCGGATCAACAAGCACAGCAGCAACAATTTCTTGCCTTAATGAATTTGATCAAAGTACAAGCCAAATTTATTGATGCTGCCAAACCTCTCAGTGCACAATTGGATATTTTACGTTAAATGACCACTCAGAATTTACCAACACAACCAATGCCAATCGATACTAAAGCATCCGCTTTAGCGCAATTGCAAGATATTGCGTTACCCGATCCTATTAGCGCTATGCCTATTGCACTAGGATATTGGATAATCGCGGTAGTATTTGTCGCCTTAGCGAGTTGGCTGAGTTACCGTTTTTACAAGCAACATCAATATCATGCACCGCGAAAAATAGCGCTGGCGCTGCTAGAAAATTATCATATTGACGATGATACCTTTGCTGCACAAGTCAATAGCTTACTCAAACGCACTGCACTAACCTATTTACCACGCGAGCACCTCGCCAAACTCAATGGTCAACCTTGGTTTGATTGGTTAGATACTCGTCTCGCGCCTGGGCAACAACATAAAATCGGTCCATTATTAGTTAAGCGTCATCAAGCGAGTGGCTTAGATCAAACCGAAAATGCACAATTACACCATTTAGCAAAAGCCTGGCTAAGCAATAAACGTCCTTTTAGTGATGCGACCTTAACATCCAACCATACCCATCAGGAGGCCTAATGTTAGTATTTTACTGGCCATGGTTATTAATCTTACTGCCGTTGCCGTTGTTAATTAAGCGCATCAATTTAACCAATGTCGGCGGACATTTACAATTACCCGGCATCACCACTACGGTTACAAAAACAAACTCAATAAGCCATAAAGGCGGCCGTAAACGTTATTGGTTAATGTGGATATGTCTATTGTTAGCGGTAGCTAGGCCACAATGGCTAGGCGATCCAATTGAATTACCTTCAAAAGGTCGTGATTTAATGATAGCGGTCGATTTATCAGGCAGCATGCAAATTGAAGACATGGTAATAAACAATCAAACAGTGGACCGATTTACCCTGATACAACATGTCCTAAGTGACTTTATCGAACGCCGCAAAGGTGACCGACTCGGACTTATTTTATTTGCTGACCATGCTTATTTACAAGCACCACTGACCCTAGACCGTCGCTCTGTGGCCACATTTCTAGACGATGCACAAATAGGTTTAGTCGGTAAGCAAACCGCTATCGGTGAAGCTATCGCGCTGGCGGTTAAACGCTTTGATAAAGTAGATGAAAGTAACCGTGTACTGATTTTACTCACGGACGGTTCTAATAATGCCGGCAATATTGAACCCGATATTGCCGCCCAAATTGCCGCTAAACGTAATATCACCATTTACACTATTGGTGTTGGCGCAGAAATACTAGAACGGCGAACTATTTTTGGCAAAGAGCGCATTAACCCGTCAATGGACTTAGACGAAGTCCAACTCAAAAAATTAGCCAACATGACCAAAGGTCGTTACTTTAGAGCCCGAAACAGTGAAGAACTAGAAAGCATTTATCAAGAAATAGACAAGTTAGAACCTGTGAGTCGAGATCAATTGAGCTACCGCCCCAAAAGTGAATTATTTTATTGGCCGTTATTAATGTCATTATTAATCAGTTTTTTAATCAGCTTGCAACAGCAATGGCCTGCTCAGTTAGTGCCTAAAAAAAACGCTAACAAAGAGGCGAAAGAGTAATGGTTCATTTTATTCGCCCAGAGTGGCTAATCGGGTTTATCCCGGTGGTGATATTAAGTGCATTATTTTGGCGTAAACATAGCCAGCAATCTGCATGGAAGCAGTATATTGCTCCGCATTTAAGTCAGTTGCTGATCACCCAAACAGTCGATAAAACTCATCAACCTAAATGGTTATTAATTGCCTGTTGGATGATTACAGTGATCGCGCTTGCAGGACCGGCATTGAATAAACAAAGCCTGCCAGTATTTGCTACCGAGCAAGGACGAGTGCTCATTATGGATATGTCCCAGTCCATGTATGCCACTGACTTAAGCCCGAACCGCTTGTCCTATGCTAAATTTAGAGCGACCGATTTACTCAACGAATTAAAAGAAGGCGAAACCGGGCTGATTGCCTATGCAGGTGATGCTTACACTATTAGTCCATTAACCCGCGACAGTGGCACCATTTTAAATTTACTGCCTACATTATCACCCGATATTATGCCGACCAAAGGCTCTAACTTAGCGGCAGCATTATCACTAGCAGAAAAACTGCTGGCTCAAGGGGGCCATGTCAGTGGTGATATTATTGTTATGACCGATGGCATTTCTGCACAACAATATAATCAAGCCAAAAATGCACTCAACGGCCGTTATCGCTTATCAATCATGGCTTTTGGCAGTAAGCAAGGCGCACCCATTCGTTTAGCTGACGGCCAATTACTGCGTGATAATAGTAACGAAGTGGTAGTGACTAAAACCGATTATGTTTTGTTGCAACAACTTGTGCAACAACATCAAGGGATCCTTGTGCCAGCCCAAACCGATGGCAGCGATGTCACAACGTTAACCCACTGGCTAACGTCAGAAGGCGATGCAACCGAAACTGAACTTGTTGGTGAAACCTGGCAAGATCTGGGGCCATATCTTGCCATGTTATTAATTATTCCGATGTTAATGAGTTTTAGACAAGGATTGCTCACTCTAATATTGAATCCATTACTATTACTTGGCACCTTAATGAGCTTAAGTGCCGTCAATAGCCAACCTGCACAAGCCTCAATCTGGCAAGACTTATGGAAAACCCAAGATCAACAAGCACAATCAGCGTTTGAGCAAGGTGAATTTACCCAAGCCGCTGAAACATTCGAGAACCCACAATGGCAAGCCTCTGCGCAATACAAAGCCGGTAATTATCAACAAGCACTAGCAGGATTTGAGCAAGATAACAGTGCAAACGGATTGTATAATCAAGGTAATGCACTGATGCAGCTTAACAATTATCAAGAAGCGATTAACCGTTATCAGCAAGCCCTAGAGGTACGTTCTCCATTTGCTGAAGCACAGCAAAACCTTGAGCTGGCTAAAAAAAGACGAGAGCAACAAAAACAATCTGATCAGTCAAATCAAGACCCATCAGGCGATGGCCAACAGTCAGATGACTCAAATTCAGACAAATCTAAGCAAAACTCTAATTCGTCATCCTCTGAACAGTCACAATCAAATCAACAAAACGATGAGCAAAATAATCAACAAAGCGATGAGCAGAAACAGAACCCGTCACAAAACGAGACTGGAAGCGATCAAGCAGAACCATCGCAAGGCAAGTCAGAGGAAAGTACAGATCAACCGTCTGATCCTCAGCAGCAACAAAGTGATAAACAAGAAAACAGCGACAATAGCCAAGCAGCTGGTGAGCAAGCTAATTCAGAACCTTCACAGAGTAATAGCCAATCTCAGCAAAGTGATAAAAAACCGAGCGATGACAAATCACTGAGTAACGAAGCCAGCATGCAAGCAGAGTCAGGCCAGGCACAAAATCAGCCTACCGAAAAACAACCATTGAGTGCATCATCTACAGAGGAAAGTACAACAGATAAGCCAGCAAGTGATTCTGCTGAAGTGGTATCGGCTTCGCAAATGAACCAAGATGATTTACCTGCTGACATGCAGCGTGCATTACGTGCCATTAATGAAGACCCACAAGTGTTGATCCGCAACAAAATGCAACTTGAATACCAAAAACGTCGTCAAAATAGCCAACCTACCAAGGATAATGAACAGTGGTAATTAGAACCTTTTTTAGCCTATTGCTATTCATCATTGCAGCCCCCGTCTTTGCACTTAGCCAAGTGCAAGCAACCGTAGACCGTAACCCGGTTGTTGCTGGTGAATACCTAGTACTCGATGTTATTGCCGATGATGATCTCAATGCCGGCGCATTAGATACCTCGGTATTGCTCAATGACTTTATTGTCGGCAGAACCAGTGTTGGCCGTAGCACCAAAATGATTAATTTTGACACCAGCAAAGAAACCCGCTGGCAGATATTATTGTCACCTAAATCATTAGGTAATGTCACCATACCTGCTTTCAATATCACTGGCGTTAGCTCTCAACCCATCACTCTAAAAGTGATACCACAAGGTGCTCAGCCAAGTGAAGTACAAAATGTGTTTATTGATGTTGACACCCCTGCATCCGACGCCTATGTCGGGCAATTAATCACTTATAAAGTAAAATTATATCTTGCAGTAGAATTACAGCGCGGAGTGTTAAGTGCCCCCGTGATTGAAGGGGCGCAAGTCAAGCAAATCGGTGATGACAAAGACGGCAGCGAAATTGTCGAGGGTCGTCGCTTTAGAGTGATTGAGCGCACCTACGGTATTATTGCCGATCTTCCTGGCGAGTTGGTGATTAATGGCGCGAGTTTTTCAGGCGATGTGTTAGTGGAAGCAGCAAGACGTGATGGTATGTTTGGTTTTAACGAAAGTCGTCCAATACAAACTGAAGCACAAAGGCAAGTCATTCAAATCAACCCAACGCCACCAAGCTATCAAGGAAAATGGTTGGTCAGTGATATTGCGGTGTTAAAAGAAACCTGGCCAGATGATATCAGCGAATTTGAAGTGGGTAGCCCGATCACTCGCACTATCAGTTTAATCGCTTCCAATACCGATAACACCAGCTTACCTGATATCGACATTCCGCTTGCTGAGGGATTAAAGGCGTACCCAGAAAAGCCGTTACGACAAACTTTTGTACGTGATAATCAAGTGGTATCTCAATACAGTTTAACCACTGCCATTGTGCCAACAAAACCAGGCACCTATACCTTACCCGAGATACGTGTTCCTTGGTGGAATCCGCATCTTAAAAAACAACAATTTGCCACGCTTCCTGCTCGTACCATTAATGTGATTGGCAGCACTGTTACCCCGACAAATATTCCATCAACAGCTCGTTTTACCGAGAATGAATCCGCAGGTTATTGGCCTTATATAAGCGCAATATTGGCAGTACTTTGGATAATCACCCTCATATTATGGCGTAAAGCCGTGATAGCAAACGTTGCCATTAGTGATGAAACACCCAAACGTAAAAAAATACCTACAACAAATGCGACAACGGGATTAAATGCCATTATTCATGCCTGTGATCGTAATGACAGCAGTGGTGCAATAAAGGCCGTACAACAATATTTTAGTCAGTGCTTAGGTCAGCCTATGAGTTTGACCCAAATAAGCAGACTATCAACACAGCTTGCGTTTGCCATTCATAAATTACAAGCTGATAGATACAGTAGCCAACCACAAGCAATGGACAAAAAAACGCTAATGGATGCGATTTTAACGTATCAGCAACCATCCATTACCTATAAAAAATCGTTAATTGCAGAGCTTAACCCCTAGTATCAAAAGGCTAGGTAGCAGGTGAATTCTGCTATTTAGCTTGCTATTAAGCCATCCCCTTTTTAAGCTGTTACATATTATTAACTCAATAAAGTTAAAAAATGTTTGATTACCTGCGAAAGAAAAAGTCCGAACCCGCGGTCTTATCTGAGATGCTAACAAAACAACGACGATACGATAGCCTTGTCAGGGCCCTTCATACCGACATTTTTCGCTACGCCTTTTGGCTATGTGGTGATAAACATGTCGCCGAAGATATTACTCAAGAAACGTTCTTAAGAGCGTGGCGAGCGTTGGACTCTTTAAATGACGATAAAGCCGCTAAAGCATGGTTAATTACCATTTTAAGACGGGAAAATGCCAGACGTTTTGAGCGTAAACAATTTAACTACAGCGACGTGGAACAAGAATTACTTGAAGATGTTCGCTCAACAAGTCATGAAGAAGATACTGAACAGTATTGGTTACGTCGTCAAATAGGTAAACTCGATATCGAATACCGAGAACCTCTGTTATTGCAGCTGATCGGCGGGTTTAGCGGTGATGAAATTGCCACCATGCTCGAGCTCAATCGAAATACGGTAATGACACGTTTATTTAGAGCCAGAAACCAGTTAAAAGACGCTCTCGAAGCACCTGAGGTAAGAGGTCAATCAAATGGATGATCTACAGTTTCGTCGCCAAGCATATGGTGACCCCAATAATCAGTCCGATGAATTTTTAGCTCATTTAGCTGAAAATAAAGACGATGCTAAATTTGTCAAAGACCTAAAAGCTTTTGACCATAAACTCATCCAAGCACTCAATATTAGCGTGCCTGATGATTTGGCTGATAAATTGATTTTACGACAGCAATTGAGTCAACATCAAAAGAGTAAAAAACACGCTCGTTATATGATGGCAATGGCTGCATCGGTGGCATTTATTGTGGGTGTCAGCTTTAGTTTATTGCGCTTTACGCCCGTAAACTTAGGCGAAAACTCGTTGGCTCATGTTCACCATGAAACCAAAGCATTAATCATGGAACAAGATATTGGTTTTAATGACGTAAACTTTAAACTAGCCAGTTTAGATGGATTACGTGATTCGAAGTTTATCCAACAACCTGGGCGCGTTTTTTACACCTCATATTGTGACTTCCAAGGTGTCAAATCATTGCACTTGGTGATGGCCGACGAGCACGGAAACAAGGTCACCTTGTTCATTGTTCCCATAGAAAGCCGTATTGTGTTAGAAGAAGCTTTTGCTGATAACCAATATAAAGGTAAAAGTTTTCAAACAGCTGATGCCTATATGGTCTTGGTTGGAGAACCCGCTTCGGATCTTGATTTTATCAAAAAAGAAGTTGAAAACACCTTTATTTAAATCATATTGATGACAATCTAAAATCCGCTACTTCATTGAATAGCGGATTTTTTTACACTTGAATAATTCAAGGTGTGAACTATATTTAACTTCTACAAGCATGTTGGCCATAAAAATAATTCATTGGAAGCCATATGGAAATTCAAACACCGATCCTCATTACCTTTATCGGATACTTGGCTTTAATGATGGGCATTGGTTACTGGGCCTACCGTAAAACCGATACAGTCGATGATTACATTCTCGGTGGGCGAAAAATGGGCCCCGCGGTAACCGCTCTGAGTGTGGGTGCATCAGATATGTCAGGTTGGTTATTACTTGGTTTACCCGGTGCCGTATATTTAAGCGGATTAGGCGAAGCATGGATTGGTTTTGGATTAGTGTTTGGCGCTTGGCTTAATTGGCTATTTGTCGCCAAACGTTTGCGTATTTATACCCAAGTTGCCAATAATTCTTTAACGTTACCCGATTTTTTTGAAAACCGTTTTAATGACTCTAATGGGCTATTAAAATCGATCTCAGCGTTAACTATCATCATATTTTTCACCTTCTACGCATCTTCAGGCATGGTGGGCGGCGCGATATTATTTGAACAAGTATTTGGTCTCGATTATACCGTCGCCTTAATAATCGGCTCATTTATTATTGTTTCATATACCTTTGTGGGGGGATTCTTTGCCGTTAGTTGGACAGACTTCTTTCAAGGTTGCTTAATGTTAATAGCATTAATCATCGTGCCAATATCTATCTTTAGTCAACCAGATACACAAGCAGGTCTTGAAAAAATTGATCCAGCCATGTTGTCATTTATTAATGAAAACACCACGGTTATTGGACTTGTCTCTTTACTGGCCTGGGGATTAGGATATTCCGGTCAACCGCATATTTTGTCTCGTTTTATGGCTATCGGCAACCCGAATGATTTAGTGCTTTCCCGACGTATTGCGATGACTTGGATGATATTGTCGCTATTGGGTGCCTTAGCCACAGGTATTGCTGGCAGTCTTTACTTTGCTGCCGATCCACTTGAGAACTCAGAAACGGTATTTATTTATTTAGCACATGTGGCCTTTAATCCTTGGATTGGCGGTTTACTGATTGCGGCTATTTTATCAGCCATCATGAGCACGATTGATTCACAACTATTAGTCTGTTCCAGTGTGATCACAGAAGATTTTTATCTTAAATGGTTGCGTCCCCAGGCCAGCAGCAAAGAATTAATGCTCGTAGGGAGAATTGGCGTTATCGCTATCGCATTAGTGGCTGGAGTGGTTGCATTCAATCCTGAAAGCAGTGTTTTAGGGCTCGTCAGTTATGCATGGGCGGGGTTTGGAGCTGCATTTGGTCCCGTGGTGTTATTATCGCTTTTTTGGCAGAACTATAGTCGTAATGGTGCGATTTCAACCATTTTGGTGGGTGCGATAACGGTAGTGATATGGAAACAAATGACTGGCGGGATTTTTGATTTATATGAAATCGTACCTGGATTTATTTTTGCAATGTTAATTGGCGTCATCGTCAGTAAAGTATCACCACCAACACAAAAAACTATCGCCGACTTTACTGCTTTTCGTGAATCATTAAAATCATAGTACTTTTATGTAGTTCACTGATCTTGATAACTCAGCGTCTCTCCCTCAGAGGTTGAGTTATTCACTACCGTAATGGCGTTAAGTCACCAAACATCCAAAAAAAGATGACGTTACGTCATATTAAGCCGATTATGGTTAATCGTTATTTGTTTGATTCAACATCATTCAGTATAAATAAACGTTAATTGACATCTCCCCGCCTATTAATTGTCGTATTAAAACTGACGATAATTTACCTATACTGTCATGCTATCAAACACCTACTTCACCATTAAAAATAACAATTAACATAACATTAACAACAACTAACATCTGGTCGGAGTTGTCACATTGTTCACATTTACCTAAAATGCCCTAATTTTTAACCGTCAAATATCTGAAATGAATAAACTTTGTACCAAAACGGTAATAATAAATGGGAAATAATAATGAATAAGTTCCACAAAACCCTTATTGCTCTGGCTGTAGGCTTAATTAGTACCCAAGCATCCGCAGCCGGTTTCCAGTTAAATAGCCAATCAGCTACCGGTATCGGTCGTGCTATGGCTGGAGATGCAGTTATTGCTGACAATGCATCAGTCTTATCTCGTAACCCTGCAGCAATGGCTCTTTTTGATGAAACAGCGTTATCTTTGGGCATTATTTATGCTGATATCGATGTCTCGGTATCGGATGCTGAAGGAAATTTTAACGGAAAAGATGTTGATTTTGGTAGTGAACATCATGCTGCAGAAGCAAAAGTCATCCCCAATTTTTACTATATCAACCCAATTAACGATAAAATGGCTTTCGGTGTTGCCGTATTCAGTAACTATGGCACCGGCACCGATTTAGGCGACTTGGCAAACAGAACCCCTACTATTAACGGCAATGCTGTACCGCTGCCCCCGCCGGTAGATTTATTGGGTAACACCGAAGTGGTTACCATTAACTTCAACACCAGTATGTCTTATCGTGTGAATGATGAATTTAGTTTTGGTTTTGGTATTGATGCGGTTTATGGCAGCGGAACCCTGACACGTACAAGCGAAAACCCACAGGTTGGTAACTTAGTTGATGTTGATGCTGATGGCTGGGCTTTGGGTGGGATTGTGGGCGTGGTTTATGAAGTTAACCCGGATAACCGCTTTGGTCTAAGCTATCGTATTAGCCCAAAACTGACCGCCAAAGGTGATGTAAACTACGTTTACTCTCAATACAATGAAATAGATATTCCTATCGCTGATATTGCTCAGTTTGCCGGTTTCCACCAGCTAACGGATAAATTTGCCGTGCATTATACTGCTCAATGGACTAATTGGAGTGCATTCGACAAAATCGTGGTTAAAGACGGTTCAAATGGTGTCGACCAAGCAGACTTAAAAGAATATCACTGGAAAGACTCGTGGTTCCTAAGTTTAGGTGCAACCTATAACCTCACTCAAGATTGGACTCTACGGGCTGGTATCGCAACAGATCAAGGCGTAGTTAATCAGCATTCATCTTTATCTATCCCTGATTCTGATCGTACTTGGTATACCGCGGGTGTCAGTTACGATTTAAATCAAAAATCGAGCGTTGATTTAGGCATTGCTTTTGTCCGAGGAGAAGATGTTACTGTATTAGAAAATAGCAATCTTCTTGCGCAAGTGCCTGGCTACAACAGTGAGATTTCAGCACAAACCCGATCTAATGCTGTTTATTACTCAGTACAATATAACTACAGTTTCTAATTAGCAGTACTCAATTATTACTATTTAATCATTTGTCTTTACTGTTTTTTTTCGTCCACTCACCACGGACTAAAGAACAGCAGCACCCTTTTCAACTAAGCCGCCTTCATCTTAAACTGGCGGTTTTTTTATAGCTGTTATATCACTGAGTTCTAATTTATAAAGTTTTATAATATATCGGTTGCGTAACAGGCGAAAGTCCATTAGAATTTTCTTATAGACTTCCGAATAGGCTATCAATATGTCTCGCTTATCCAATTATTTATTCCTTGGTGCCATACTCACCACAATAGTTTTACCCAGCGCAGCCCAAGCCTCTGATGTTGATACATTAAAGCTGGTGTATTCCGAACAATATCAACCGCGATTATACGATGCGAAAATTGAAGCCATTAAAGCTGCAACTGTGTCTGCGCAAACCTCGGGACGGATCATGAATATCCATTTTGATGTTAATGACCTGGTTCCACAAGGCGCGGCTTTATTGGAAATTACCAATAAAGAACAAGGGGCTGGATTAGCAGGGGCTGAAGCTGAACTCGCCAAAGCAGAAGCGTTAAACACTGAAGCTCAAGCACAGTATATTCGTTATAAAGCATTATTCCCCAAAGGGGCGATATCAAAAGGTGCCATGGATGAAGCCACTGCCAAAGCCAAATCCAGCAAACAAGCTATCAGCGCCGCTCAAGCACAATTAGTAAAAGCTAAAGAAGGTTTGAATTACACCGTAGTGAGCGCACCTTTCAGTGGTCGAATGACCCAACGCTTCGTTGAACAAGGTGAAACGATATCCTACGGCCAAGCCTTATTCTCCGGTTATGATAATCAACATCTTAGAGCGGTATTTCAAATTCCCCAACAAGATATTGCTCAGGTGCAACAACAAGATCAAGTTACTATTCAATTATTAAACGGCGATGAAATCACTTCGAATGATATCCAAGTGTATCAATTTGCCGATCCTTTGACACACCAACATCAAGTGAGAGTCAATCTTGATGTCAGTAATATGCAAGATGTCATTGTGGGTCAATGGACCAAAGTAATAGTAAACTTTCCAAGCAGAACGAGTTTGATGATCCCATTGTCGGCCATACACCAAGTCAGTGACTTAACCTCTGTGTATCGCAAAAATGCGGGGGAAATAGTGCTTAACCAAGTACGTATAGGCCGAATAGATCGTCAACATAATACTGCTGAAGTATTATCAGGGCTACTGGAAGGCGATGAAATTGTTATCGATGCTGGACGATATTTAATTATGTCCTCAGCAGCGAAAGGTCAGGAGTAAACCTGATGACAACACCAAATGAATCAATGAAACTCGGCATTTCAGGCTCCATAGCAAAGGCATTTCAACACAGTGCTATTACTCCATTATTGGCTATTTTAGGTTTATTACTAGGCCTTTTTGCAGTGATTATTACCCCCAAAGAAGAAGAGCCGCAAATTGATGTCACTTTTGCAGATGTGTTTATCCCCTACCCAGGAGCTACACCAACGGAAGTTGAAAACCAGGTCACCTTGCCTGCAGAACGGATCATTTCTCAAATAAAAGGCATTGATACCCTTTACTCATTTTCTCAGCCCGATGGCGCGCTCATTATCGCTATTTTTGACGTCGGCGTTCCACGAGATGAAGCCGTGGTTAATTTATACAATCAACTGTATTCAAACAGCGATAAGTTTAACCATGCAGCAGGCATTGGTGAGCCGTTAATCAAACCTAGAGGTATTGATGACGTACCTATAGTAGGGTTGACGCTCTGGTCTCAAGATCCAAACATCACTGCAGAGCAGCTTACCTTGGTCGCATCGGGCCTAGAAACCGAACTAAAACGGATACCGGGTACTCGAGAGATTTATAGCCAAGGTGGCCACGAGATGGTGTTAAATGTGCGTATTGATCCTGTCAAGATGAACAGTTTCGGCGTAACGTTCAACGATATTAGTGCCACATTACAAGATAATAACCAACTGTCTACAGTCGGCTCGATGACGCAGTTTAATCAAGTAATAAAACTGCAAGCGGGGCAGTTTTTACAGACGCCTGATGATGTGAATAATCTGCTGATTAAAGTTAATCAGAGTGATACAACAACGGAGAAAAGTCCATTTCCTCGTGCAGTTTATTTATCTGATGTCGCCGATGTGAGCCTTAAAAGTGATATTCCTAAACAGCATGTTTGGCACGTAACAGATAAGGGTACTTACCCGGCTATAACAATCGCTATTGGTAAACAGGCAGGGCAAAATGCCGTCGACATTGCTGATGCCGTATTAGCCAAAATCGATGCTGTCGATAACGTATTAATTCCCGATAATGTCAATGTCGCTATCTCTCGCAACTACGGTAAAACCGCTGGAGATAAATCTAATACACTTATTTTCAAATTGATCTTTGCCACATCTGCGGTAGTACTACTGGTATTTTTCACCATGGGACTTCGTGAGTCTGCCGTCGTTGGTGTAGCCATTATCATTACTCTCGCCATAACCTTATTTGCATCTTGGGCATGGGGATTCACCCTAAACCGAATTTCATTGTTCGCACTTATATTCTCCATTGGTATCTTGGTCGATGACGCCATCGTGGTGGTAGAGAATATTCATCGGCATATGGCAATGAGTGATAAACCCATAAGCGAGCTCATACCTCATGCCGTTGATGAAGTCGGTGGGCCAACTATATTAGCCACCTTCACCGTTATCGCCGCCCTATTGCCAATGGCATTCGTATCCGGACTAATGGGTCCATACATGAGCCCAATTCCGATTAATGCCAGTATGGGAATGATTATTTCGCTATTAATCGCGTTTATTATGACCCCATGGTTAAGCCGCATATTGTTAAAACCTCATAAAAAGTCACATAGCTCAAACAATAAAGCGACTGACACAGGCGTACCAGTAGAAGAAGACAATCGATTAACACGTCTATTTACGCGAATAATGAGTCCTTTTTTACTCGGCGAACATGCGCCAAAAGCGCGAAAAGGCTTGGCTTTAGGGATCGTATTATTGATTGCCTTCGCTATCGCCTTGCCTGTAATGCAAGCTGTAGTACTAAAAATGCTGCCTTTTGATAATAAGTCTGAGTTTCAGGTGATGGTCGACATGCCTGAAGGCACCCCTGTGGAACAAACTCAAAGAGTATTGCAAGATCTCAGTCAATATCTCAGCAGTGTAGAAGAAGTTGAGCATTTACAGTTGTATGCGGGCACCCATGCACCTATGAATTTTAATGGCTTAGTTCGTCATTATTTTTTACGCAGCAGCCAAGAGCTCGGTGAAATTCAGGTCAATCTAGTGGATAAAAAACATCGAGACCGCGACAGTCATACCATTGCATCATCTGTACGCGAGCCGTTGCAAAAAATTGGCCTACGTTATCAAGCCAATATCAAAATTGTTGAGGTACCACCAGGCCCACCGGTTTGGTCACCTATAGTTGCTGAGGTTTATGCGCCTAACACCGAGTTACGTGAACAAGCAGCTAATGACTTATTGCAACGTTTCAGAGATACCGAATACGTTGTTGATATGGATATTTATTTGCCTGCGCAACAACAAAAGTGGCAAGTGGTCATTGATCGAAATAAAGCCAGCTTAATGGGTGTTTCTTACGCCAGTATTGTGGATACGATCAGCACTGCCGTGGATGGTAAGGACGTCAGTTACTTGCATCAAGCACAGTTAGCTCATCCCACACCGATTAGATTACAGCTTGATGAAGCCGCTAAAGTAGATCTAAAGCAAGTCTTGTTATTACGCCTACCGACTCAATCAGGTGAAACAGTACCACTGACAGAATTAGTTAAGGTGCAACAACAAGTGATTAATGCACCTATTGTTCATAAAAATATGGTGCCTATGATAATGGTTATTGCCGATATGGCAGGGCCAACAGGTAGCCCACTTTATGGCATGTTTGATATGGTCAGTCAAATTAATCAACAAAATGAACAAGGTAACTCAAGTTATCCTATTAAACAAAATCTGGTGAATCAGCCAGATGGATTAACCGACGTTTCCATTTTGTGGGACGGTGAATGGAAAATCACCTATGAAACTTTCCGTGATATGGGCATTGCATACGCCGTCGGTATGATTGCGATTTACTTACTCGTTGTGGGTCAATTTAAATCTTATATCGTGCCGTTAATCATCATGGCGCCAATTCCATTAACCATTATCGGCGTTATGCCTGGACACGCTTTGTTAGGCGCTCAATTTACTGCACCGTCAATGATAGGCATGATTGCATTAGCAGGCATTATTGTTCGAAACTCTATTTTATTGGTTGATTTCATTAATCAACAAACGGCTGCGGGAGTGCCCTTAGAGCGAGCCGTGATCCACTCAGGTGCGGTAAGGGCAAAGCCGATTATGTTGACTGCATTAGCAGCAATAATTGGCGCATTATTCATTATTGATGACCCTATTTTTAACGGTTTAGCCATCAGTTTAATTTTTGGAATTTTTATCTCAACCATTTTAACGTTAGTGGTGATCCCCGTATTGTATTTTTCGGTGATGAAAAATAAACTCGTTATCACAGCTAAGTAACAAGATTATGTTGTTAACTGGGCAACGCCCAATAAGGAGCTCGATATGTCAGTAGAGAGAAGTATTATGGCCTTTGCAGGCTTCATGGTTTTATTATCCATTGTGTTAACCGCAACCGTCAGTCCACATTTTGTCTGGCTAACCGTGTTTGTAGGCGCTAATCTATTCCAGAGTGCCTTCACAGGCTTTTGTCCTGCGGCAATGGTCATGAAAAAATTTGGGATCAAAACCGCGGCAGAAATAGCCTTAAATAAATAACAAGGAAATTATTGTGTTTAAAAAATCTATGCTCTTGTCTGTTAAAATCATATTGGCGCTATTAGTCATGTTATCGGCAGCAATAATGCCAACTTGGGCAACAGAGCAAGAGCCTAGCGTTGCATGGGAAAAAATAGATCGCGGTGTCACGTTAATTGATGTTCGCACTGTTGAAGAGTTTGCTGCGGGGCATATTGACGGTGCGATTAACATTCCATTTGATCAAATAGTGCCAGAACTTGCAAAACTTAACTTGGCCAAAGATACTGACCTTGTATTATATTGTCATAGCGGTCGCCGTAGTGGTATTGCACAGGAATCATTAGTAAAACAAGGTTACAGCAACACCTATAACGCTGGCGGTTTCGACACTTTGATGTCATCACGATAATCTTAGCAATCAGCTATATCAACCAAGTCTAAAACCACAGGTCTATTACTGTGGTTTTAAGTTCAATAACCTAATGGCTTGCCTTGCCTAACCCCCTAGTATCAATACACTCTTTTTATCAGTATCGTTCCATATTCATCATTCCGCAAAGTATTGTTTACACTTAGTATTAGTTAATTATTTATTAGCATATACAGCTTTATCTATTCACTTTTAAGTTAAGCGGATTATAACATTAACTCGATTATAATTAGATAGATAACGTTCTATTTTAGGGCGGCAATATGATTTTTAATTCAATTATAACAAATAAATATTCATATAGTAGAGTTTAAGCCACTCGTTTACCAACGACACTAGTTAACATCTTGTTTACATGCACCGAAAAAGTGATTACCTTTTATACAGATAGGCAGAATAAGCTTATCAATAAAACATAATTATAAAAGACATTACGTCACCCTCGTAACATGGAAGATAATATGAAAAAGCATAAAAACCCAGCTGTCGTGCTTAGCATGACAGCACTCGCGTTAGCCATTTCAACTCAAGTCAATGCTGCTCCGACCCCCTTGCAACTCTCTGCAACTAACCAACAAATTGAACAACAATCTCCGTTACCAAAACGTTATATTGTTAAGTTTAGAAATGACAACGCAGCACAAACATTCAGCGACAGTTCTGCAGTACAAAATGTGGACGTGCAATCAGAAACAAATAGCATGTCTTATGAGCCTCGCTCAAATGAAGTCTTCAGTCAATTTCGCGCCTTGAACAGCGTAAAAGCGCGAGAAATGAAACGCGTTGGTCGTAGCAATAGTTATTCGGTCAAACTCGACTCGCCTTCGATTAAAGCATTGCGTTTACGCCAAGATGTTGAATATGTTGAAGAGGATTCACCACGTAGACTACTTGCAGAAACAACACCTTGGGGACAAACCTTTGTTGGCGCGACAGTACTCAGTGACAGCCAAGCAGGTAATCGCACTATTTGTATTATCGACTCTGGCTACGATCGTAGCCACAACGATTTAAATGCAAACAACGTTACGGGAACCAATAACTCAGGTACAGGGAACTGGTATCAACCAGGTAACAATAATGCCCATGGAACCCATGTGGCAGGTACTATTGCGGCAATTGCAAATAACGAAGGTGTGGTCGGGGTTATGCCTAACCAAAATGCCAATATTCATGTGGTAAAAGTGTTTAACGAAGCTGGCTGGGGTTACTCATCATCACTCGTGGCCGCTATCGATACGTGTGTTAATTCAGGTGGCGCCAATGTAGTCACAATGAGTTTAGGTGGCAGCGGTTCAACTACTACTGAGCGTAATGCATTGAATAATCATTATAATAATGGGGTATTATTAATTGCAGCAGCAGGCAACGCAGGAGACAGTAGTTACAGCTATCCAGCATCTTACGACGGTGTGATGTCGGTGGCAGCGGTTGATAGCAATCTGGATCATGCCGCGTTTTCACAATATACAGATCAAGTTGAAATATCCGGCCCCGGTGAAGCGATTCTTTCAACCGTAACGGTTGGTGAAGGACGTTTGGCCGATATCACCATTGGTGCTCAGTCGTATTTTAGTAATGGCGTAGTGCCGCATAACCGTCTGACACCATCTGGAAGCAGTTACACTGCTGCACCTATTAACGCAAGTGCAACGGCCACACTGGCAGAATGTACCGTGAGTGGTACTAGTGTTAACTGCGGTAATATGAGTAACAAAATCTGTTTAGTCGAGCGAGTCGGCAATCAAGGCTCAAGCTATCCAGAAATAAACTCAACCAAAGCCTGTAAAGATGCTGGGGCAGCTGGGATCATTGTTTACAGTAATAGTGCGTTACCTGGCTTACAAAATCCATTTTTGGTTGATGCAAATAGTGACATTACAGTGCCTTCAGTTTCTATCGATCGGACAACAGGGCTTGCTCTTAAAGCCAAGTTGGGGCAATCAACCACGGTGAGCAACCAAGGGAACCGAGATTATGCATATTATAATGGTACTTCAATGGCAACGCCGCATGTTTCAGGTGTCGCCACATTAGTGTGGAGTTATCATCCAGAATGTAGCGCTAGCCAAGTGCGTGCTGCACTCAATGCAACCGCAGATGACTTAAACGTTGCGGGTCGTGATAACCAAACAGGTTACGGGATGATTAATGCCGTTGCAGCAAAAGCTTATCTAGACGAATCATGTAATGGTCCAACCGATCCGGGAACCGGATCTGGAGACAGTGTACTTGAAAAAGGCGCTGTTAAAACCGGTTTAGCTGGTGCAAAAAGTGATGAACTATATTTCTCGTTAGATGTGCCAACAGGTGCAAAAGACTTAAGCTTTACCATGAGTGGTGGTACAGGCGATGCTGACTTGTATGTGCAGTATGGCGCATCACCTACCAGCAGCAGTTATGACTGTCGTCCTTGGAAAAGTGGTAATGCAGAGTCTTGCCCAATTGCGACGCCTCAATCTGGTACTTATTATGTGATGGTACAAGGTTACAGTGCATTTAGCGGTGTCAGTTTAGTCGCTAATTACACTGCTGGTAATACGAGTGGTGGTAACACTGGAGGTCCAGCAAGCTACACTAATACGGGTAATTATACTATTCCAGATAATAATACTACTGGCATAGTCAGCCCTATAAATGTTAACCGCACTGGCGATTCAGGAACGGTATCGGTGTCTATCGGGATTATTCATACTTATATCGGCGATTTAAAAATCCAGTTAGTTAGCCCTACAGGTCAAACGGTTGTTATTCATAACAACACAGGTGGCGGAACCGATAACCTAACCCAGACTTACACAGCTAATATGGCAGGTGTTGAATCAAGTGGTATATGGACATTAAAAGCCGTTGATAATGCAAACCAAGACAGCGGATATATCGACACTTGGAGCTTAAGCTTTCAATAATATATTCAATTGAACGCAAAAATAGCCACGTGATGTGGCTATTTTTATTATTTATAGATTAAACATGAGGCTGCGGTGATTGCAACACTGATGGCTGCTGACTATTCGAAATAACTTCAAATATTGAAGCAAATGAATTGGGCGTACTCACATCGACAGCAAGTTTTAATCGCCGAGCAATATCATTAGCAGACAACACACCACAGATAGCATGGTTTACACGGTCTAATACTAAACAATGTTGCTGTCCTGCAGATTTTAATGTTTCTATCACATCGCCAATTCTTGCATAACTTAAATCTTCATAATCAATCGCTTTAAGGTCTTCTTTAGGGATCATAAAATCCGCTACACTTAATTGCTCACGTTGATGCCCGGCTGCAACACGTTTTAATATCTCTTGATTATGTAAAGACTCAAAACTGATTAAACCTATAAATCGATCTGCATTATCGATCACTAATTTAAGACGAACATGAGATTTCTGCATTAAATGTTCAACGTTAACAGCGGATGTATTTGATTCAATAACCAGCGGAGTCACTTTCTTAAAGTCAGTGAACACATTTAGCGCTGAAGATAGTACTGATATATCTTCATGAACATCAGGAGAGGTTAATTCATCAATTTTTTCTACTGGGTATAGGGCTAACTTCTTCACAATAACATCCTTAATCAACAACCATCAAGAAACAAAAAACCATATATATTAATTGGTTATATATTTTCATGATGTCCACTACATGAATTAATTATCTGCCTGTGTTTTTATTAGTACAAGACCCTTTTGATTAAATTTAATTAACTTTTGCTAAATTAAGGTTAAATTCACTTTTTTGTGGTCGTAAATATGATAATGACCACTAGGTGCAATCTCGATCATTTTAAGGTTTCAGGCTCGATTAATACGCTATTGTTTGCATCCGACAACCATATTTGTCCCTCACTAATGCTCACTTGCAATGTCATATTTCGATTAACAAATACATCCATTTGTTTCACTGCATCTTCAGGAAGATTAATCACAGCTAAATTATCGTAACGGGTAAACGCTTGTTGGTTCTGTTGCCACCAAATCGGTACACTTCTGCCACCGTAAGTATAAAGAATGACTTGTTTTGAGCGACCACAGGCTTTTCTGAGCCACTTCTCATCAGCTTGGCCAAACTCAACCCAAAGATCGATTTCACCCGTTAGATTTTTATCCCAAAGTTCTGCTTCATCATCAACACTTAACCCTTTGCTGAACACTAATGACTCAGAGGCATTTAAGGCGAACGCCAATAAACGAACCATCATACGGGTATCCGTTTCAGAGGGATGTTGCGCTAAGGTAAATTGATGATCGGCATAATAATGACGATCCATATCTGCTATCTGCAGTAATACTTTAAAAACGGTAGCTTTAGCGGCCATAAAGGGTTCCAACTAACATAAAAAAACCGAGTCTACTACAAAGTAGACTCGGCATAATAGGACATCGTACTTATCGGGTTAAATAGCGCCAGGGCGTAGATGTTTGGCCATGGGGAAATGCGCACTTAACTGGGCAACTTTTGCAACAGAAGACACTATTAACATACGACTTCCATGTTCATATTGATGGGTAATATCACTTAATAATGGTAGCGTTTCTCTGCTTGCATCACGCCTTAATAACTCATTAAACTCGCTGTCAAGCGGGTTATCACTGAAGACAACGTCTAACGTCTGTAGCAAGGGCATTGCTGCGATAGGCAATAAATGTGCTGGCGTATCCTCAGTTAATAGAATAATGTCACCTTTAACGCTAAAATCTTGAAAAGCGTTATGGAAACGCTGCTCGGTTAACGTATCAAATTTATCTTGGTTAGTGGTAAAAAATCGTTCCCAAAACAAACGTCTATCTTTACCTGCAAGTAATTTATCTTGAACTTCCTCTCGCTTGCTGGCAACAAAATCAAATAAAGGCGTTAACGATGACGGTAACATCGTTTCGAGTCGTGAACGGATAGTTCGAGCAAAAACTGGCGCGGCGCCAGCGGTACTGATGGCAACGACTAACCTGCCTCTATCCACTATTGAAGGCGTAATAAATCTGCAAAACTTAGGATTATCGACTACATTGACCCAAATTCCACGCTCAGTCGCTAATTCTGCGTACTCCATATTCAACTGCTCATCGGCAGTGGCGAGGTAAATGATATCGACGTTGGCAATATCATCACGGCACACTTCACGACGAGACAACTGGATCCGAGCTTGGGTATGATAGTTTTCAATGTCATTAGCGATCACAGGCGCTATTACATGAATATGAGCATCAGTACGAGACAGTAAATCCAATTTACGCGTGGCGACCTCACCAGCGCCAACGACTAAAACCTGTAGACCTTGAGTATCCACAAACAATGGGAAATATTGCATTAATCTACTCAGTCTTCAACAATAGAAAATTGATGTTGGATCCAAGCGCGGTACCCACCAATCATTGAAGCGACTTGTGTATAGCCCATAAGTTGTAGATTATAGGCCGATAACGCTGCACGTTGACCCGCGCCGCAATAAAGCAATAACGGGGTGTTTTTGTCCGGAAAACGATGCTCTATATCGCGTTCAATAATGCCGCGGCTCAAGTGTTTGGCATTGGGTAAATGACCTTGCAGCCACTCGTTATCTTCTCGTACATCAATTAATAGCCATTGATCTTGTTGTTGATATTGTTCAATGGTTAACAAGGTGACATGAGGCATAACAGAATCAACCAAACTGGCGAATGCTGGGGTTGCTTGCATAGGGTTTCCTTAAGTAAAGTAAAGTCACTCATTAGCGACAAATTAGCACTACATACGTCATAAACCTAAAAGTGGTTTACTCACTAGTTTAAGAAAAAAATAATCTTATACAAGCGCTTATTCGTTATGCATTTCACTTTGTTGCGAACTACATTGCCAGCACAATTCAAAACTTCCTTCGTTTATTTCATGGCATTGAACACATTGCCATTGAGGCTGTTCGATATCATGTGCATCCAGTAGCGTTTGTGCCGCGACAAGTTGACTGTCTGCTACCCATAACTCAACCGTCTGCATTTCAATCGGCAAACCTCCTACACCACCAATGAGAGCTTCACCTTTAAGATCAACGTCTATTCCGCTGGTTTCCAGTAGCCCTTTCCATGTGTGAGCCTGTAATAAATTACCACCGGCCAATAATACTTTTCGTTGTTCCATGCGTTATCCACCGTGATTGCTCTTGCTGGCAAATTAATTTCATCCTACTGCCTCAATCAAAATCTGTCGAGTACTGTTTATAAATTGGACATTTATCATAAACAATGATTATCTTAACGCTGTATGAGTCATTCGCACTCAATAACATCATTAATGGGATGCTAGATGACAAAAATAGTCTTAAAAGGTATCTTTCAAATCACTGCTTGGAATGAAACTGCTTATGCAGAACATGATGATAGCAGCAAACAAACCATTGCAGAAATTGCCCAAACTTACTCTGGTGATATCAGTGGTGCTGCACAGAACCGCTGTGTGATGTCGTATCAAAAAGATGGCTCTGCGGTATTTGTAGGGATAGAGCACTTAACCATAAATACCCCCGAAATAGCGGGTACATTAGTATTACAACATGATGGATTATTTTCACAAGGCGTTGCACAAAGCCAATTTAGCGTAATAGCGGACTCGGGGACCCATAACCTGCAACACTATCTTGGCCACGGAGAGTTTACCTCAACCGAAAATGGTCAAGCTGATTACACCATCACCCTATATCATGACTAAGGTAACCATTTCTCGTTTAGATACTGATATCGGCACGTTTAGAACCACGGTCAAGCTCACGCCGTCTGGATTGCTTTTTAGCACCGTTGACATACTAGGCTGTGATGGGTGGGAAGCATTGATAATCGATCCACACACTCAGTGGTACAAAACGTTAGTCGCTGCCTGTGAAGTTCATTTAAGCCAACAAAGAAATAACCTAGTCATAAAAAAATAAACCCCAGCAGAGCCAGGGTTTATTTTTAGTGATTGATATTAATCATGCCTATTAAGGCATCATTGCAGGTTGATCTGCACCTTCTTTTTCAATCTCTACAGGTAACATATGCTCACGATTGATACCCAATTTAACGGCTAAATAACTGGCCACGAAAATCGATGAGTATGTACCAACAAAAATACCTAATAACAATGCCGTCGCAAAGCCATGGATCATTGTGCCGCCTTTTAAGAACAGCGCAATAACGGTAACTAATGTAGTACCTGTGGTTATCACAGTACGACTCATGGTCTGAGTGATTGAGGTATTCACAACCTCTATAGGGCTACCTTTACGCATTTTAAGGAAGTTTTCACGGATACGGTCATACACCACGATAGTATCGTTAAGTGAGTAACCTACAACCGTCAATAAACCTGCCAATACAGTCAAGTCAAACTCAAGCTGTAATACCGAAAACACCCCTAAAGTCACAATAACGTCATGGGCTAACGCCGCAACAGAACCTGCTGCTAAACGCCATTCAAAACGAAATGATACGTAGATAAGAATACAAATAAGCGCAACAATAACCGCTAAGCCACCCTGCTCTGCTAATTGCTTACCCACTTGTGGTCCAACAAACTCAACTCGCTTTTGAATTACAGCAGAATCAATAGTTTGAGCAGCAGCTAATACTGCAGCTACTTGCACATCACTTTTTAAGGTCTCTCTTACCGGTAAACGAACCAATATATCGCGGCTGGAACCAAAGTTCTGTACTACCGCCCCTTCAGCTTCCGCTGAAGTCATCTTCGCGCGTAAAGCACTCAAGTCAACAGGAGCTGAAAACTCCATTTCAACAACAGTACCACCGGTAAAGTCTAATCCCCAGTTAATGCCTTGGACACCCAGCGACACAAATGAGGCTATCACTAAGATCATCGACATCACACTGATAGGCATTGCATGACGAAGGAAGTCGACGGTGTTCTTTACTGAAAATATCTGAAACATATTCAACTTCTCCTTTAGATAGACAATGACTTAACGCGTTTACCACCCCAAACCGCATTCACGATTGAGCGTGTGCCAATAATGGCTGTAAACATCGAAGTCGCGATACCTATCATTAAGGTAACAGCAAAGCCTTTAACCGCACCGGTACCAACAGCAAATAAAATTAACGCTGTCATAAAGGTAGTAATGTTGGCATCTGCAATGGTTGAAAACGCATTACCATAACCTTCATGGATGGCTTGTTGTACACTGCGGCCGTTTAGGAGTTCTTCACGGATACGTTCAAAAATAAGCACGTTGCCGTCTACTGCCATCCCCACCGTTAATACCATGCCAGCAATACCAGGTAAGGTTAACACCGCACCAGGGATCATCGACATCACACCAACAACCATGATTAAGTTAGCCATCAATGCCAAGTTGGCAATAAAGCCAAACGCACGGTAGTAAATCATCATGAATATAAGCACAACAACCATGCCCCAAACCATTGCTTGAACACCGTTTTGGATATTTTCAGCGCCTAAGCTTGGACCAATCGTTCTTTCTTCTACGATAGTGATAGGAGCAATAAGCGCTCCGGCACGTAACAGTAACGCTAAGCTCTGTGATTCAGAGTGCTCAAGACCCGTAATCACAAAATTACGACCTAAACGAGCCTGGATAGTGGCAACCGAAATGACCTCTTCAATCCTAGTCATTTTCACTGTGCCATCAGGATTACGTGTACCACTATCTTTATATTCGATAAACAATGTAGCCATTGGCTTACCGATATTGTCTTTGGTAACGTTCGAGAAAATCGAGCCGCCTTCGGCGTCAAGATTAATCGCAACCTGTGGACGGCTGTATTGGTCAAAAGTCGGTTGCGCGCCGGTGATATGATCGCCAGTGAGCATGACTTCTTTCTTCAATACGGCAATCCCGCCTTCACGACGTTTGTACACTTCTGCACCGGCAGGTACACGACCATTTGCCGCGGCACTTACATCCGCCTTGTCATCAACCATACGAAATTCAATTGATGCTGTAGCACCTAAAATTTCTTTTGCACGAGCAGTGTCTTGTACACCTGGCAGTTCAACAATAATGCGCTCTGCGCCTTGACGTTGTACGACAGGCTCAGCGACACCAAGCTCGTTGACACGGTTACGAAGGATGGTCATGTTTTGCTTCAGTGCTTCTTCCTTAATTTGCGTAAGGTAGGTATCACTCATGGTAGCAAGAAGCATAAACTCATCGCCGCTACTCGCATCGGTATAGGTCATGTCATTGCTGCGGATTTTTAAAAAATCCTCAGCTTCGACAACCGTTTCAGCATCACGAAACTTAATCGCAATCCCTTTCGGGGTTTTACGAATACCGGCGTAGCGAATTTTCTCTTCACGAAGCTGACTGCGAAAATCAGCTATTTTAGCCGCTTCCATTTTGCGGACCGCCTCGCCCATGTCCACTTCCATTAAGAAATGAACACCACCGCGCAAGTCTAAACCTAGCTTCATTGGCGACCCACCAACAGCTTCAAGCCATGCTGGGGTTGCCGGTGCTAAGTTTAACGCAACGGTATATTTCTGACCAAGTAGTTCAGCGATAGCCTCTTTCGCCACCAACTGCTGCTCAGGATTTTGTACGCGAACTAATAACTGACCATTTTCAAGCTCGGCGCGCTTTACGGCAATATCCTGACTCTCTAATAGATCAACGACAGTCGTTTGTGTCGATACAGTGACTTCAGCGCCGCGAGTCGCGACGATCTGTACTGCATGATCTTCACCAAACAAATTTGGAATTGCATAAAAACTACCAACGGCGATGATAAGCATCACCATGATGTTTTTCCACATTGGGTATTTATTTAACACACCATAGCCCTCTTGGCTTATAACGACTGAATAGAACCTTTAGGCAATACCGCTGCGATGTAATCCTTTTTAATCGTGATTTGGTTATTATCATTAATAGCTAATAACACATAATCACTTTCATCAGCGATTTTGGTCACTTTACCGAGAATGCCACCACTGGTTAACACTTCATCACCTTTTGAAATCGACGCCATTAGGTTTTTGTGTTCTTTAACACGCTTTGACTGTGGACGGAAAATCATAAAGTAAAAAATTAATCCAAACATGACGAGCATGAAAATTAATTGCATGGTTTCGCCACCGGCTATTCCACTTATTGGACTTGCATATGCATTTGAAATAAACATAGTTCTCTCTTCTTATTAGCTAAAATTAATCGATTAACTCAGGTACTTCACGACCTAGACTGGTGTAGAACTCCTTAACAAAGGCGTCTAATGTACCTGTCTCAATTGCGCCGCGCAAACCTTCCATCAAAATTTGATAATAACGTAAATTGTGAATGGTGTTTAAACGCGCACCTAAAATTTCATTACAACGATCTAAATGGTACAAATAAGCACGTGAATAGTTTTTACAAGTGTAACAATCGCACTTAGTGTCTAATGTTGCTGTATCATCACGATGGCGTGCATTGCGAATTTTAATCACACCTTCACTGGTAAATAAATGGCCATTACGGGCATTACGCGTTGGCATCACACAGTCAAACATATCGACGCCACGACGAACACCTTCCACTAAGTCTTCAGGTTTACCTACACCCATTAGATAACGTGGTTTGTCAGCTGGAATTTGCGGGCAAACATGCTCTAAAATACGGTGCATATCAGCTTTAGGCTCGCCCACAGCCAAGCCACCAACGGCATAGCCATCAAAACCTATGTCTAAAAGACCCTTTACACTCTCATCACGTAAATCTTCGAATACCCCACCTTGAATAATGCCAAACAAAGAGTTTGGATTTTCTAAGCGGTCAAATTCATCACGCGAGCGTTTTGCCCAACGCAGTGACATTTGCATCGACTTACGCGCTTCGTCATGTGTTGCAGGATATGGGGTACATTCATCAAAAATCATTACCACGTCAGAACCTAAAGAATTCTGAATTTGCATTGATTTTTCTGGATCTAAAAAAATCTTTTCACCATTAATTGGTGAGCGGAAATGGACACCTTCTTCAGTGATTTTACGGATGTCGCCCAAACTAAACACTTGGAATCCACCTGAGTCCGTTAGAATAGGACGCTGCCAATTCATAAAGTCGTGCAAGTCACCGTGCTTACGCATGATCTCTTCACCAGGACGTAACCATAAATGGAAGGTGTTACCCAATAAAATATCGGCACCGGTAGCACGCACTTCTTCAGGCGTCATACCTTTTACCGTACCGTAAGTTCCCACTGGCATAAATGCAGGCGTTTCAACAGTGCCACGATCAAAAATAAGACGTCCGCGACGAGCACGACCATCTGTTGTATCTAATTCAAATTTCATAAATCACCTTGCCAGATAAACAGTCTGACTCGTTTAGTTTCTATAGTAATGAGGGCGAATTTTACTGCTTCAAGGTTACTGACACATTAAATCAAAAAAACGCCCACTACTGTGGGCGAGTATTTTAAATCAAATTCGTTGCTTAGGGGGCTTTTTTCGTCACAAACATTGCATCACCGTAGCTAAAAAAGCGATATTTTTGCGTAATCGCATGCTGATAGGCGTTCATCACTTCATCAAAACCGGCAAAAGCGCTTAATAGCATGATTAATGTCGACTCAGGCAAATGAAAATTGGTCACCATGGCATCGACTATTTTAAATTGAAAGCCAGGGTAAATAAAAATATCGGTATCACCACTGAAGGCTTTTAGTGGACCATCGCCACTGGCACGAGCTGCACTTTCAAGTGAACGAACAGACGTCGTGCCAACGGCAACGACGCGATAGCCGTTGGCTTTAGTTTGCGCAATGAGGTCAACGACATCTTGAGGAACGTTTGCCCATTCTGAATGCATCTTGTGCTCCAGAATATTATCGACCCGTACTGGTTGAAAGGTACCCGCGCCAACATGTAATGTCACAAAAGCAATATTGACGCCTTTAGCTTTTAGTTCAGCCAGCATAGCGTCGTCAAAGTGTAAACCTGCGGTCGGTGCTGCAACAGCGCCTGGTGTTTGGTTATATACCGTTTGATAACGCTCTTTATCAGCATCTTCATCTGGACGATCAATATAAGGCGGCAGAGGCATATGACCGACGTCTTCAAGCACTTCTAATACGGTTTTATCAGAAAGTAACTCAAGTTCAAATAAGGCATCGTGACGCGCCAACATTTTCATCTGGTATCCGCCGTCTAAATCGATAAGGGTATCAACTTTAGGGGATTTAGAGCTGCGAACATGGGCTAAAATACGTTTATCGTCCAGCATACGTTCAACGAGGATCTCAAGCTTACCGCCAGTGGACTTTTGGCCAAATAAACGCGCTGGTATGACTCGAGTGTTATTAAACACCATCAAGTCACCAGGATTGATCATATTGAGTAAATCAGTAAATTTTTTGTCAACAAGCTCACCGTTTTCGCCACTTAGCGTGAGTAAACGCGAGGCATTGCGTTGTGCTGTCGGATAGCGAGCAATCAGCTCATCTGGTAGGTCGAATGAAAAATCTGCAACACGCATAGTATTATCTCAACAGTAAAAACGGCCGCTAGTCTATGGCGAGCAAAGGTTAAGATCAAGTTTACTGATTATGTTGTCGGCTTTTGCTCTATGATCTCAGTGTCGAGATCATCGCTAGTAATCGGATTAGGCTTAGCAGCGTAAAAGATTTCATTCGATTTATATGAATGCACTTCATAACGCATGTCGATGTATACTTTATTTCTTTTGGTCGCTGTAGACCTGCCCAATAATTTTTTAAACCAATCTTTCATCATCCTTGATCCCTATAATTAATCCTATACCCTTTAAAAGCACTGACCTCTAGCCGTCACAACGAGAGATGCTCAATACTCAATGACATTTTTCGATAAAGCGTTATCATTAGGTCTACACACTCGCCACTTCGTAACGCTTTGTTACAATCGGTTAGTATCATACTGTAAAATAATAAAATTAGAAGTACAATTTATGAACTTTTTAGCTCACTTACATTTAGCCGACATCAGCAACACTCACCTAGTCGCTAATTTGTCGGGCGATTTCGCAAAAGGTAATATACAGCAACATCCAAAACATCTGCAACAAGGGATATGGCTTCACCGTCAGATAGACCAAGTTACTGACAGCCATGAAATTATTATCGACTTACTCAAGTTATTCCCTAAAACCTCACGCCGCGTTGCACCGATACTGGTTGATTTAGTCTTTGATCATTACTTAGCGTTTTATTGGGAAGAGTATCATCACCAGCCATTGGATGAATTTTGCCAAAAAGCATACCATCAACTTAGCACGACACCTGAATTACCCCCGACATTACAGGCAATTGCGCCACAAATTATTGAGCAAGATTGGTTAAGTAGTTACCAAACAAGGCAAGGATTAGATCAAGCGATTAAAGGTGTGAGTCGTCGCTTATCAAAACCGGAACTGTTTGATCATGCCATTAACGATATTGATAAGATTTATATTGATATTGAAATTGCATTTAGAACCTTTTATCCGCAATTAATGGCCTATAGCAAAGTTTATAGTCGTAAAACTCCAGCTGAATATTTACCTTAACACCGAGCAATAATGGAGTTAATTAAGTATGACATCATGGTTAACTAACCTAAAATCCACACTCACATCCGGGCGGTTTTGGCTAACTAGCCTTCGCGATATAATACTCATCGCAGTGGTATTGTTCACGCTTGCCAGTTATTTACAACGAGATATGCGAACAGGTATCGCCACGCCAATTCAAGCCCACACGATAGCCAATAAACCCATATCATTGTTTACCTCAACCTCTACTAACACGCAAATAAATATCAGACCGATGAATACCAACAATAAACCCACCTTGATCTATTTTTGGGGTACTTGGTGTCCGGTATGCAAAGTGACCTCTCCTATGGTCAACTCGGTTAATCTTAATCAAGATTATCAGGTTATTTCCATTGCGGTAGCTTCAGGATCTGATGTTGAAATTAGTCGCTTTATGCAACAACATCATTATGATTTTGAAGTGATCAATCAACAATACCAACCTCAGGCTGCGTTATTAAGCCAACAATGGGGTGCAATGGCTTTACCCGCTATTTATATCATTGATACCAACAATAATATCCGTTTTGTTACCTCAGGCGTGACCAGCGGTTGGGGAATGTCATTGCGCTTGTGGTTAGCGACTTGGTCACCCGCCTTTAGTTAAACGCCTCTGTTCAACTGGACAATTGATTTTTTGTTATGAGTAAAACTTTGTTAGTATTCGCGGCGGTAGTATTGGCGACGTTAATTTTTCGTAATACGAATACCTGAATCTGACTCAATTAAAGAGAATAACTCATAATGCACATCTTTACTTATCAACCTCCTTCGATCCCATGGTTGGACATACGCTATAAAGACCGTGACATTATCGTCATCAATAAACCTTCAGGCCTATTATCAAATCCAGGACGTTCACCTGACACACACGATACGGCAATCACTCGCTTGCAACAAAGCTATCCTGAAGCCATTCTGATCCATCGCTTAGATTGTGACACTTCTGGGATCATGATTTTTGCTCGAACTAAAAAAGCAGAATCGCATTTAAAAATTCAATTTCAAAATCGCCAAGCTAAAAAAGTGTATATTGCCGAAGTCATGGGCTACGTCAATGAACAACAAGGCAAAGTAAACGTCTCCATTGGGCCTAATCCTGATTCGCCACCATTCCAAATGCTCACCGACTCTGGCAAAGCTGCGTTGACCTACTTCCAAGTGCTTGAACATAGGCCACAGTCAACCTTGATGGAACTGAAACCGCACACTGGTCGCACTCACCAACTTAGGGTTCATATGCTGTCGCTTGGTCATGCCATTTTAGGGGATGAGTTTTATGGCGATACGGAGACAATTAATGCCAGTAAGCGCTTAAATTTACATGCGCAATTGCTAACGATTACCCACCCTTACAGCCAAGTCGAGATGACTTTCTTTAGTCAGCATCCATTTTAATTCGCAGCTAATTAAATGAAAAAAATGCCGACTCAATCGCGTCGGCATTTCTTCAATCAATATATCTTTACAATATTAGCCGGCTTGAGAGGCCTCTTTTGCTTCAGCAGCTTCACACGCTGCAGCAGTAAAGATCACATCAGTAGAACTATTTAATGCGGTTTCTGCAGAATCTTGGATCACACCAATGATAAATCCGACAGCCACAACTTGCATCGCAACATCATTAGAAATACCAAACAAGCTACACGCCAGTGGGATTAATAATAGCGAACCACCCGCAACACCTGAAGCACCGCAAGCTGAAACAGAAGCCATCAAACTCAATAACAATGCCGTCATAAAATCAACTTCGATACCTAAAGTATGAGCTGCAGCTAAGGTTAATACCGTAATGGTGATAGCAGCGCCGCCCATATTGATGGTGGCACCTAATGGAATCGATACCGAATAAGTGTCTTTATGCAGTTTTAGCTCTTCACACAAGGCCATATTGACCGGGATATTGGCAGCACTTGAACGAGTAAAAAATGCCGTAACACCACTACCGCGTAAACACTTAAACACTAAGGGATAAGGGTTACGTTTGATTTTGGCATAAACGATAATTGGGTTAACAACCAAGGCAATAAATAACATAGAGCCCACGAGTACCATGAGTAACTGGCCGTAACCTGCTAGTGCTTCAAAACCTGTTTCGGCAAACGTAGCAGCCACTAAGCCAAAAATACCTATCGGCGCTAGACGGATCACAAAGCGGACAATATTTGATACAGCGTCACTGACATCTGAAAGCATTTGCTTGGTGCTGTCACTGGCATGATGCATGGTTATCCCTAAGCCTGCTCCCCATACTAAAATACCAATATAATTACCCGTTACTAATGCGTTAACCGGATTATCGACAATTTTAAATAATAAGGTATTAATAACTTCGCCAATCCCTTGAGGAGGATTAGAGCCTTCAATGCCTGCGGTTAGCAGTAAGGTGGTTGGAAACGCAAAACTGAATAATACCGCCGTTAATGCCGCAGCAAAGGTACCCAGAAGATATAACATAATAATCGGGCGCATATTGGTTTGACTATTTTTCTTTTGATTGGCAATCGATGATGCAACCAGAACAAAAACCAGAATCGGCGCAATGGCTTTCAGTGCACCCACAAAGAGTGAGCCCAGAAAAGCCACACTATTGGCACCCGTTGTTGAAATACTTGCCAGAATCACGCCCAAAATGATCCCGCTGATAATTTGTAGCACGAGGCTACCGCTAGCGATACGAGCTAACAGAGATTTTTTTTGATTCATTGTTTAACCTATGATTATTATATTTATGGCTTTTTATGATCAAGATTTTGCTTATCTTTAAAAAGGAAACATCACAATACTGGTAACATCCACGTTAACCACCTTACAACATATAGTGATATAACACGTATGCTACGATACTCATGACATTATCGATAATAACAATGCTATTACTGAAAACACCCTGCTCATTTTACTTATTGATGTGCAATTAACTCACACTCAATAAATACACTTCAATCAATTCGTTTTCAGGGATAGCACTCCCTCATTAACGTTAAGCATTACCTTGTGAACATCGTGTATACTGACACTGTAAAAGCCTTATAGCTGTATATCAGGATGGTGTGTAATAAGTCTAGTCTTGATGCCAAATGAGTAAAAAAATTCAACCATCGTTCGCAAAGTAAACGTTAATTTAATGGTTACACTTTTTTTGATGCAAAATTGTTATCAATGTTAAAAGCCATGAAATACTAACAGAGAAACAACTATTAAATATTAAGCAGACTGTAATGCATGAGCGCCTCTAAGCATCGCTTCAATTAACTCTTGAGCATCAAACTTAGTTAATGCTTCATTGGCTCCGACCTGTTTAGCTTGGCTGACACTAATTTCGCTGGATAATGATGTATGTAAAATAATGTACGCGTGTTCAATTTCGGGATTATTTTTAACCTCAAAGGCTAATTCATAACCATCAAGACCAGGCATTTCAATATCACTCACCAGTAAATCAATTGGTTTTCGGTCTGTAGCGGCTTGTTGCATAATATCTAGTGCGTCCCGACCATCTGCCGTCACTTGATAGGCAATGTTAATCGAGTCTAGTGCATCAGACAGCTGTTTACGGGCCACTTTTGAGTCATCCACCAGTAAAATTTGTAATGGTGTTAATTTTTCACGTTGAACATCGGTTAATATGGCTCGATTACGAAGAGGATCATCAGGAAAGATTTTTGATAGTAACAATTCGACATCCAGTAATTGAACTAACTGATCATCAAAACGAGTTACACCGGTTAGAAAGGCATTTTTACCTAAGTTGCTGGAAGGCGCCTCGATATTACGCCAGTTACACTCAATAATTTTATCGATTGAACGCACAAGAAAACCTATCACCATTCGCTGACAATCAGTAATAATGATGTGGCAATCTTTACGCTCTTGTTCGGTCACAGGTTTATAACCAATGGCAGCAGCCATATCGATAACCGGAATAGTCATCCCCCGAATAGTGGCTGCACCCATTATGGAAGAGTGAGAGTGCAGAATTTTATTTAAAGGAGTAAACGGCACAAGTTCACGAATTTTTAAAGTACCTAAAGCAAACAGTTGTGTTTGATTTAACTTAAAAAGTAATAGACCCTGCGATTGATTCGCTTTGCTCGTTTTCGGACTCATCACTACCCCTTCATCTGAAGACTGAAATCAGCCTCACTATAACATTTATCGTCAGAATATAGACTAACTTTAGCCAGCTATTTTATCTGCAAATATCATTACAAATCACAAAATTAGCAATTCATCCGATGATCAGTTCCGCTATTACTAGATGATATTCGATTTACACTCAATCAAACCCCACTGTTGGTAAAAGAGATATCGCTTACTCGCAATGTAAAACAGGCTTGTAGTATTTAATGCTCTTTTCTCGGCAAACAGCCAGTGTAACGGGCATAGTCGATAATAGTTGAAATGTTCCGCCGCCTACAATGTAAATCATCACGGCCACTGTAATAAGCTTAACTGCCGATGAATATCGGATAGAGGGCTGAATATAACATTCGGGAATGTGGAGATGTTCGGTAAAAACAACAAAGGGAGTCAATTGATTTAATCAGTTACAGATCCAATCAATTGTCTCCCTAATAATATGAGATCTAAAACAATGAGGCTAAAACTCAAATAAATCAGTTCGAAGCGGCTTGCAGTTCGTAAAGCACGTCATAAACAAATTGATCCCAGCCTTCAGCATCAAACGCTAACCCGCAGGCATTTCTGACTTGGCTAACAGCATGCAAAGGGGCGGCACCGTTTTCCATCAAATAATAAGCCATCACCATTTGAGTACGATTAATTCCCGAACTGCAGTGCAATAATATTGCCTTTTGCTCACTTTCACATTCACGAATGAATGCTAATACCTGAGGTAATACCTCAGCACAAATGGCTAAATCTTGTGGTTTAGGTGGCATATTATCAGGTAAATTAAACACTTTATGACGCAAGCCTAATTCTGCCATAGCATCGACATCACAACCTTCACCATTATTTAATGATGCGATAGCAGCAAAACCAGCTTGCTTTAATTCAGCTAAGTCCCATACATCTTTGTTTGGACCACTACGGCCTGCGACTTGCTTATCAACTAACCAAAAAATATCTTTCATATTACCTACTACTAATCAGATTTCTTAGCCCAAATACCAATATTAACGGAGGCTACTTTTTTGCGCTTTTTTTTACCACTACCTTCTGGCTTAGCCATTGGTTTAGGTTGTTCGAGTACGGTTTCAGGCACAACATCATCAGCCTCAAATCCGTTAACTTGTTCACGTTCAAGGCGAATTTTGTTTTTCTTCTCGATTACACAGAAGTGATGATACTCGTCATGAGACAATAAGGTCAACGCTAAACCAATTTCTCCCGCACGTCCACTGCGACCAATTCGATGCATATAATCTGCTGGGCTGCGCGGTAAGTCAAAATTAATTACCACAGGTAATTTTTCAATATCGAGACCACGGGCAGCAATGTCTGTCGCAATGAGTACTTGAATCTCACCCGCTTTAAAACCGTCTAATACCCGACTTCGCGCGCCTTGGGCTTTATCACCATGAAAGACTTCTGCAGTGATACCACGTTTAGCTAATTTTTCAGCTAAATGATTACAACTATTTTTGGCACTAACAAAGATCAATACTTGGCGCCATTGATGTTGTTGTAGCAAGTGTGCAAGTAATGCCGTCTTTTTTTCACGGTTAACCGTCATTACACGCTGCACTAAGGTACTCGTCTCAGCGCTTTGTAATTGTATCTCAAGTGGGTCCACTAACAACGCTTGCGTTAATTGACGAACTTCATCAGGAAAAGTCGCTGAAAACAATAACGTTTGTTTTTGCTTAGGGAGGAAGTTGAGTACTTGAGTCAATTCTTCAGTAAAACCAAGACTTAGCATACGGTCAGCTTCATCAAGCACCAACGTTGACACTTGAGACAACCTGAGTGCATTAGAAGAGACTAAATCGAGTAAACGGCCTGGGGTTGCCACTACCACATCCGCGCCGCCACGCAATGCTAACATTTGAGTGTTGACCGATACGCCACCAAATGCAGCAACCACTTTAATGTCACCATTTAAATGAACCGCATAGGATTTAAAGCTGTCAGCAACTTGCTTGGCTAATTCCCGTGTGGGTACCAAGACTAATGCACTCACAAAATTACCTTTAGCAGATGATGTTGCCCGACGATTCATTAATTGATGTAAAATCGGCAGAGCAAAAGCCGCTGTTTTACCTGAGCCTGTATTCGCACCCGCCAGTAAGTCTTTACCGGTTAGCGTACTGGGAATGGTTTCAGCTTGGATTGGTGTAGGCTGAATATAATTAAGCTCAGCTAATCTTGCCAACAATGGGGTATGCAGGCCAAATTCAGCAAAAGTCGTGACTAAAGAAGCTTGGGTCATGTATCAAATGCGCTCAAAAAAAGGTTATCAATCGGTCATTTTAACGTACTTTGGCGCAGCAGTCAGATAAATCAGTTAATTTCGTCAATCCCTTCTAGGTCGAGTAGCCATTGCTTCATGTCGAGCCCATAAGCATAACCTGTGAGCTTACCACCTTTGCCTATCACCCGATGACATGGGACGATAATGGCAATTGGATTAGCACCATTTGCAGCCCCCACAGCTCTAACGGCTTTAGGTCGCCCAATAGTATTAGCGATATCACTGTAACTGCAACGCTGACCGAATGTTAATTGACTCAATGCTTGCCAAACCTCTTGTTGAAACACTGTCCCTTTCGGCGCTAAGGTCACATCAAATTGTTGCCTTTGCTTAGCGAAATACTCAGCTAACTGGAACACAGTTTCATCAATGTGTCGCTGAGCCTGTAACAGTAAAGTTTGAGCATGCACTATGCCACTTTGCTGCAATGTAACTTGAGTTTGAATTTCTACTGTTGAACTTATTTGAACGAGATCCTCAACCTGTAAATGCGTTAACCCATGCTCAGAGGCTTTAAGCGAGAGTAAACCAACAGGACTTGTCACTAAAGCGTGACGCTTAGGTAAGGCAAATTGGGGCATAATATTATCCTTTTTTTGCAATAACAGGATCGTTATCCCAAAGCTGAAATGTTAAGTAACTGCCCCACGGTGATGCTTGTTTTGCGATCTCAGCGGCAATATTTAGGTATGATTTAGGTGTTTCAATGGCTTTACCCAATTGCTCATGTAACGCATGCAGGCGATTTTTAATGACTAAGTCAGAGCTCAAAAAAACATCAGGATCGCTCAAGCCTCGCATGTTAACGTAAGCAACTGTCCACGGGCCAATACCTTTTACCGCAAGCCAATCATCAGGCATAGAATCTGGGTGTTGATGCACAAATTCCCCCAAGGCATTTAAGGCTAATTTTCGCGCACCAGGCATGTTAAGTTCATCTAATGATGCCTTAGCGATTGCTTCTGCTGTCGGGAATAATCGCCAAGTTTTACCATCAATTACCAGTGAGGTACCATAATGCTCGACCAGCAAATTTAATAATTTAGTCGCTTGCAGGACACTCACTTGTTGCCCTAAAACGGCTCGACAAGCAGCTTCAAACACACTACCCGCGGCAGGAATACGCAAACCACTATCAATTTTGGCTCCTAATTCGATGATGGGTAATAATGCCTGCTGGATTATATCCATGTCGGCATTTAAATCGAACATGCGACGAAGTTGCAACACTATATTGTGTAAAAACTTAATATCATTGGCATCAACTAAGTAAATACTCACATCAAGTTGGGGTTTATCTTTATGAGCTGAAATGTAAAAAAAACCCTCCACGCCATCAAATGAAAACGTTCGACCATAACGGCCAGAAATATCATCAATTACTTCCATATTGTCGACTTGGCGAAAGGCATAAAAAGCCAACATCTTCGCCCAATTGAGGGGTGGTCTGTAGGCTAATGCTAATGTTATTGGTTTAATATAAGTACTCACGTGGTTATCTTTGTGAGGGTGAATAACATTCGTTGAGGATCGACTTTTCTGGCGTAAATCACTTGGGGTTAATCGTAATTCTTGTTTAAATATTTCATTAAACCGCCTGATGCTATTAAAACCCGCAGCCATGGCAACTTCAGTCATCGATAATGGTGTTTGGTGCAATAACTGTTTGGCAAACATCAACTGTTGGTACAACGCAAAGCGTTTAGGGGATGTACCCAATCCTTGGCTAAAGAGTTTATTCAAATACCGACTGCTAATACCTAGTTTCTCTGCCAGCTTGACCACAGTTCCTGGATTGTCGCCTTTTAAAAAGCCTTGCTCAATCAACTTTATTGCCCGCATTAACGTTGTTTGAGTCCCTAACCACGCAAATGAGCTTGGTGCACTATCTGGTCGACATCGAAGGCAAGGCCTCAGTCCAGCATTAGCTGCTTTTACAGCAGAATCAAAGTAACGCACATTTTTCTCATAAGGCGCAGGCGCGGGACAAATTGATCGACAATAGATACCTGTAGTTAGCACCCCTGTAAAAAATTGACCATCAAAGCGAGCGTCACGACTTAATCTAGCCTGCCGGCAAATCTGTGCTGCAACATTACAATCGCTGTGGATCTGTACCATTAGTCTCGCTAGCCTCTTTACGTTAATCAGGTTCAATCGAAAACTGAACCATTTTCCCTGCACTGCGTACTTAAGTGATTACTTTACCGAAACACAACCACCACGACTAGCGGAAAACGGAACTCAATCGTTTCGTATCATGTAACAATTTAACCGATTACATTTGGCCATTTTACGTTATCCTAGTCAGCAGAACTATCACCATGAAGTTAGAGCATTAGATGTTTAAATTTTTTGAATCATTGACCCAAGCATTACCACAAGAAGAACCGAGTCAGCCACCCAATACCTTATATGCATTTTGCCGCCATTATACCCGCGGATTTGGTAGGCCATTAATTATCATGTCGGTGCTTACGGCGGTGCTGGCGATGTTGGAGGTATCACTGTTTGGCTTTATGGGCAAATTAGTCGATTGGTTAGTGACCAAAAACCCGCAAACTTTGTGGCAAGATGAAAGCACGACGTTAATTACCATGTCGGTGGTTGTCTTAGTGGTCATTCCTGTGATTGTTTGGCTACATTCGTCTATCGTGCACCAGACGCTTTTGGGTAACTTCCCCATGGCCATTCGCTGGCAAGCGCATCGTTATTTACTCAAACAGAGTATTTCTTTCTATCAAGATGACTTTGCTGGACGAATAGCCACAAAGGTCATGCAAACCTCGCTTGCGGTACGTGAAACGGTAATGAAATTGCTGGACGTACTGATGTATATTTTAGTGTATTTCACGTCTATGCTCGTGATGATTGCCGCTGCTGATGTGCGCTTAGTGTTACCCATGCTCCTATGGTTGGCTGCTTATATCTTGATTCAATGGAAATTAGTGCCAAAGCTAAAAGCAATATCCACAGAACAAGCCGATGCTCGTTCAACGATGACAGGGCGTATTGTTGACAGTTATACCAACATTTCAACCGTAAAACTGTTCTCACATACCACCCAAGAAGCCGACTATGCCCAAGATAGTATGACGCGTTTCTTAAAAACCGTTTATGGCCAAATGCGTTTGGTGACGATAATTAATGTTTTGGTACAAATCATCAATTACCTTTTAGCATTTACCATCACCGCAGTGTCTATTTGGTTATGGGCTGACAGTGCGATTACGGTTGGCGCCATTGCCATAGCCGTGAGTTTAGCGTTGCGTTTAAATGGCATGTCACAATGGATCATGTGGGAAATCAGCTCACTTTTTGAAAATATTGGCACGGCGACCGATGGTATGAACACGCTATCTAAACCCATTGCTATCCAAGATAAACCCGACGCCAAAGACATTATTGTTAATCAAGGTAAAATAGACTTTAATCAAGTTTGTTTTCATTATGGCGAGAAAACGGGCGTTATTGAGCAGCTAAACCTGAACATTAAAGCGGGGGAAAAAGTCGGTCTGGTTGGACGTTCAGGCGCAGGAAAGTCGACCTTAGTGAACTTACTAATGCGTTTCCATGATGTGGAGAAAGGTGAAATACTCATTGATGATCAACCAATAACGGATATTCGCCAAGATTCATTACGCGCCAATATTGGTATGGTGACTCAGGATACGTCGTTATTGCACCGTTCAATTCGTGAAAATATCTTGTACGGCGATCCCCATGCAAGTGATGAACAATTAATGGCGGCAATCACTCAAGCACAAGCGGCAGAGTTTATTGAAAATTTAACTGACCCATTTGGTAATAAAGGTCTTGACGCTCAAGTTGGCGAACGTGGAGTCAAACTCTCAGGTGGTCAACGTCAACGAATTGCCATTGCACGTGTATTATTAAAAAACGCGCCAATTTTATTGCTTGATGAGGCAACCTCAGCACTCGATTCTGAAGTTGAAGCAGCGATTCAAGAATCCTTTTATGAATTAATGGAAGGCAAAACCGTGATAGCAATAGCGCATCGACTCTCAACGATTGCGGCTATGGATAGACTCATCGTATTGGATCAAGGCTGTGTTGTTGAACAAGGAACCCATCAAGAGCTCATTAATGCCAGTGGCATCTATGCGCAACTCTGGGCCCATCAAACTGGAGGGTTTTTAGGGTTAGATTAATTAAGTACTTAAATTATTAAAATAAAACTAATAAGAGCCACTCAACTTTGAGTGGTTTTTTATTGCGGTTTGCCGAGATAACCCAATCCAACAAAAACATCTACATTAGAGACTTAGCAATTAACAAAAATAATTGATGTACAAAAAAATGGTAAAGCTTAGGGGGTTTGATAGATGCAGCGAGATAATTTGATGAGATTAACAGTAAAGCTATATGGTGGTCGCTACTGGGCTCGAACCAGTGACCCCCTCCTTGTAAGGGAGGTGCTCTCCCAGCTGAGCTAAGCGACCTGGGATATAATTAACAACATTGACTTCATAAATAAAATCATGGTGGTCGATACTGGGCTCGAACCAGTGACCCCCTCCTTGTAAGGGAGGTGCTCTCCCAGCTGAGCTAATCGACCTCGCTGTGTGGGGCAGTATTATAGGCAGCGAGCAAAGCCTGTCAACGCTTTTTATTTAAAAAAATGTCAGTCGGGCTAAAATTGTTCGCTTTGATGCTTTGTTAAACAAGAGATTGAGTTTAATAATAAAGAAAATTCAAAAACCGCCTCAGGTTTACGCGTCCGCCATTTCAACTACTCAGTTAGACTGTTAGAATGACGCTACATTTTTTTGTTTGTCTTTTTATAGACGTTTATAAATAGGTTAGTGTCCGATTATGACAACTAAGACGCGTTTTGCCCCAAGTCCAACAGGTTTTCTTCATGTAGGTGGTGCCCGTACTGCTCTGTATTCATGGTTACACGCACGTGCTAATAATGGTGAATTCGTACTGCGTATTGAAGACACAGACATTGAACGTTCAACTCAAGAAGCCTGTGATGCTATTCTTGATGGTATGAACTGGTTAGGTTTGACTTGGGATGAGGGTCCTTATTATCAGACTAAGCGTTTTGATCGTTACAACGAAATTATTGAGCAAATGCTAGATAATGGCTCTGCGTACAAATGCTATTGCACACGTGAACGTGTTGAAAAAATGCGTGAAGAGCAATCGGCACAGGGTTTACAACAAAAATACGACGGTTGCTGTCGTAACCTTGCTCCTCGTGATACTGACGAGCCTTTTGTTGTTCGCTTTAAAAACCCCGTCGAAGGCAGTGTAATATTTGATGATCACGTTCGTGGGCGCATCGAAATTTCAAATGATATGCTTGATGATTTAATCATTAAGCGCACCGATGGTGTTCCTACTTACAACTTCTGTGTTGTCGTTGATGACTGGGATATGGGTATTACTTGCGTTGTTCGTGGTGAAGATCATATCAATAATACTCCGCGCCAAATCAACATTCTTAAAGCACTAGGCGCCCCAATTCCTGAATATGCTCATGTATCGATGATTTTAGGTGACGATGGTGCCAAGTTATCTAAGCGTCATGGTGCTGTAGGTGTGATGCAATATCGTGATGATGGTTATTTACCTGAAGCACTATTAAATTATCTTGTTCGTTTAGGTTGGTCACATGGCGATCAAGAAGTATTTTCAATGGAAGAATTGAAAACGCTGTTTAAATTAGATGATATCAATAAGGCGGCTTCTGCTTTTAATACCGATAAGCTAATTTGGTTAAACCAGCATTATATAAAGTCACTTGATCCTGTTTATGTAGCAACACATTTACAGTGGCACATGGATGACCAAAAAATTGATATCAGTAATGGCCCTGCGTTAACTGAAATTGTGACTGCATTATCTGAACGCGCTAAAACATTAAAAGAGTTAGCCGCTTCTAGTCGCTATTTCTATGAAGATTTTAACGATTTCGACGAAGCACAAGCTAAAAAGCACTTACGAGGTGTGGCACTAGAGCCTTTAACATTGTTCAATCAAAAGTTATCTGAACTAAATGATTGGAGTGTAGAGAATATTCACCACGCTATCGAAGCCACTGCCACGGAACTTGATGTTGGTATGGGTAAAGTTGGCATGCCGTTACGTGTTGCGGTTACAGGCGCTGGACAGTCTCCAGCGTTAGATTTAACCTTGTTCTTAATCGGAAAAGAAAGATCTGCGCAAAGAATATCCAAAGCGATTGAATTTGTAGCAAATAGAATAAATTCCTAAAAAACGAGTTGACACTTTTGGGTATGCTGCATAGAATGCGCCTCGCAGTTGAGACATGATGTCAGGTTATTCTGGTAGCATATTCAAAAGCATTAAGTAAGAGGGGCTATAGCTCAGCTGGGAGAGCGCTTCGCTGGCAGTGAAGAGGTCCACGGTTCGATCCCGTGTAGCTCCACCACTTACTTGCTGATCTTTAATTAGATAATTAGCATTAATGTTTAGCCTACAGACATTAATGAGTATTCACTCGATACAGAGTATAACGTATCAACTATGTCCCATTCGTCTAGAAATAGACATTAGGACATCGCCCACTTTGGTTTATAAAGAGTCGGCGGTAACAGGGGTTCGAATCCTTTAGGTTTGTTCTTCATTATAGGTAATTAGCACTGGTGTTTAGCCTACAGACACCAATGAGTATTCACTCGATACAGAGTATAACGTATCAACTGTGTCCCATTCGTCTAGAAATAGCGCTTAGGACATCGACCACTTTGGTTTATAAAGAGTCGGCGGTAACAGGGGTTCGAATCCTTGTTGTTTTGTAGCATTTAGCATTAATGTTTAGCCTACAGGCATTGATGAGTATTCACTCGATACAGAGTTTAACGTATCAACTGTGTCCCATTCGTCTAGAAATAGCGCTTAGGACATCGCCCACTTTGGTTTATAAAGAGTCGGCGGTAACAGGGGTTCGGATCCTTGTTGCTTTGTAGCATTTAGCGTTGATGTTTAGCCTACAGACACCAATGAGTATTCACTCGATACAGAGTATAACGTATCAACTGTGTCCCATTCGTCTAGAGGCCTAGGACACCGCCCTTTCACGGCGGTAACAGGGGTTCGAATCCCCTATGGGATACCATATTTAAGATGGTTGAACATAATTCGAAAGAGTTGTTTGATGATCTATAAAGCGTTGATGTTTAGCCTACAGACATTGATGAGTATTCACTCGGTACAGAGTATAACGTATCAACTGTGTCCCATTCGTCTAGAAATAGCGCTTAGGACATCGCCCACTTTGGTTTATAAAGAGTCGGCGGTAACAGGGGTTCGAATCCTTTAGGTTTGTTCTTCATTATAGGTAATTAGCACTGGTGTTTAGCCTACAGACACCAATGAGTATTCACTCGATACAGAGTTTAACGTATCAACTGTGTCCCATTCGTCTAGAGGCCTAGGACACCGCCCTTTCACGGCGGTAACAGGGGTTCGAATCCCCTATGGGATACCATATTTAAGATGGTTGAACATAATTCGAAAGAGTTGTTTGATGATCTATAAAGCGTTGATGTTTAGCCTACAGACATTGATGAGTATTCACTCGATACAGAGTTTAACGTATCAACTGTGTCCCATTCGTCTAGAAATAGACATTAGGACATCGCCCACTTTGGTTTATAAAGAGTCGGCGGTAACAGGGGTTCGAATCCTTTAGGTTTGTTCTTCATTATAGGTAATTAGCACTGGTGTTTAGCCTACAGACACCAATGAGTATTCACTCGATACAGAGTTTAACGTATCAACTGTGTCCCATTCGTCTAGAGGCCTAGGACACCGCCCTTTCACGGCGGTAACAGGGGTTCGAATCCCCTATGGGATACCATATTTAAGATGGTTGAACATAATTCGAAAGAGTTGTTTGATGATCTATAAAGCGTTGATGTTTAGCCTACAGACATTGATGAGTATTCACTCGGTACAGAGTATAACGTATCAACTGTGTCCCATTCGTCTAGAAATAGCGCTTAGGACATCGCCCACTTTGGTTTATAAAGAGTCGGCGGTAACAGGGGTTCGAATCCTTTAGGTTTGTTCTTTATTATAGGTAATTAGCATTGATGTTTAGCCTACAGACATTGATGAGTATTCACTCGATACAGAGTTTAACGTATCAACTGTGTCCCATTCGTCTAGAGGCCTAGGACACCGCCCTTTCACGGCGGTAACAGGGGTTCGAATCC
>NZ_JBEOPP010000021.1:0-65604 GCF_040310185.1 Shewanella sp. T24-MNA-CIBAN-0130
AAATCCCCACCAGAATACTGGTAGGGATTATCTTTCATCTGCAGGATCGGTCAAGTGCTCTTAAACGATCGGCATTGGATACAAGGTATCGGGCTTTTTGTTAGCGGTGTAGTAAGCTATTACACTTTAGTGAGTGCACTTTTCAACTCGCTAGGCTTCATCGGGATTTTACGTAAACGTACACCGACTGCATTGTAGATTGCATTGGCAATAGCTGGGGCTACAGGGGTTACTGCTGGCTCACCTAATCCAGAAGGTGGCATTTTGCCTGGGATAAACTCAATTTTAACTTCAGGAGTTTGACCTAAGCGCAGCGGGGTATAGGTATTGAAGTTTGAATCTTTATACTGACCATTAAGCAGTTCAGTACCTTCGTATAACGCCATGGATAATCCCCATAATGCTGCACCTTGACACTGCGCTTCTGCGCCATTTGGATCAACAATAATACCGGCATCGATGGCGATATAAAGCTTTTGCACATTGACAATACCGTTGCTTTTGTCGACATGGACCTGTACCGCGCACGATACCCATGTTGGCATATCACGTTCTTGACCAAAGGTTGATGCTATTCCAAGCGCGGTATCTTTGGCTTGAGGTGTGCCCCAACCAATCATCTCGGCGGCTTTTTTCAATACTACGGCTTGGCGCGCAGCGCCGCCTTCGGCAACCGGCGTACTACCGGCATTGCGGCCTTCGGCGATCAGCATGTCTAAACGGAACTGCAATGGATCTTTACCTGCATGATGGGCGGCTTCATCCATAAAGCTTTCAACGGCCCAATTAGTCCAACCGGGTCCGACAGAACGTAACCAACCCGGTCTGAAGGTTGCCATGGCAAGATCGTTTGATACTGCCCGTACTTTTTGGGCGCCAACGCTGTACCAATGGTCTGCGCCTGCAATTGAAAACGGATCATAGGGTTCGCCATTGGTGCCTTTTGGCATAAAGCCAGGGACTAATGCTTGGGTTGGCCAACCTGCAGTGGCGTGATGTTCCATGGCGGTAACGATTTTTTTATCGTCAAAGGCCATTTTTAGCTGCTGTACTGAAGCTGATCGCGCGCTATCAAATAGCATGTCTTGTGGGCGCGTTAGCACCATTTTAACCGGTTTCCCGCCTAATGCTTTAGAGGTTAATGCGGCCGGAATAGTATAATCGCCGTTAAGTCTACGGCCAAAGCCGCCACCTAACATGTAGCTACGAATAACAATGTTAGCTTCATCTTCGCCTAATGCTGTGGCTAGTACGGGTAGCGTAAGTGACTGCCATTGAGTACCTGAATGCACTTCCCATACACCGTCTGGGTTTTTAAATACCAAGGCATTAAGGGGTTCCATTTGTGCATGCAATACCGTGCTGGTGATATATTCTTCGGCAATAGTGCTGCTGGCGCTGGCAAAAACGGGCTCAGTGTTACTATTGCCAGTGTCTAAAATACTGCCTTTGGTTTGATCGCCAAGCAGTGTTTTACCATGGGCAATAATATCTGCTTCAGACACGTTTGCCGTTTCACCCGCATCCCATGTAACCTTAACCAGTTTTGAGGCCTTTTGCGCCGCATTAAAGCTGCTGGCGATTACCATTAACCAACCAGGTACGCTGCCACTGGCATCGTCTAGCACGATTGTTTGCTGATAACCCTTTACTGCTTTTGCGGCTGAGTCATCAAACTTAACCACTTTAGATCCATAACGGGTCGGAGGTAAAATCGGGTTGGCGTATACCATGCCATCGACTTTAGCGTCGATACCAAATATCGTTTTACCGTTGGTTTTATTGGCGATATCAAGAGACGTCACTTGCTGCCCGACCAGTTTTAGGTCTGCATTGGGTTTAAGCGGCAGGGCTTTCAGTTCTTCTTCAGTAAACTCACGCGTTAAGCCCATGGTGACTAACTCACCATAAGACAGCTCGCCTTTACTTGAGATAATTTTCCCATTACTGGCTTTACAGTCTTGTGGCGCAAGGCCCCATTTTTTAGCGGCAGCTTCAATTAACGCAGTACGACCGGCGGCGCCTGCTTGACGATATACCGGCCAACTTTGCGAAATAGACCAACTACCACCAGTGACCATGTAACCCCAGCGTGGATCACTGTCGACATGGATAATTTCAATATCATCCCATGACGCTTCTAGCTCATCAGCAAGAATACGCGCAATAGCGGTGCCGACATGTTGGCCCATTTCTGAGCGCATAATGTTGACTTTAATTTTGCCTGCGGTGTCGATTGAATACCACAATGAAGGTTCGTAAATATCGCCTTCACTCGGGAGTACTTTACCGTCTGGGCTGGTAGGATCCATTGCCGCCATCAAGTGACGAGGAAAACCAAAACTGACACCGACAGCTGTCATGGCAATTAAAAAACCGCGGCGGCTCATGCCAACCGATCCACGTTTAGGCAGTCTGCTCATCGTTGCTCTCCTTGGTTGCGTTTGCGGCTTCATGAATGGCGCTACGAATACGAACGTAGGTCATACAGCGGCATAAATTTCCGCCCATCACAGCGTCAATGTCTTTGTCTGAAGGCTTTGGAATATCTTTTAATAATGCCGCCGCTTGCATAATTTGGCCCGACTGGCAGTAACCACATTGTGGCACTTGCAGCTTTTGCCAAGAAATTTGCAATGGATGGTCGCCTTGTTCTGAAAGACCTTCAATCGTAGTGATTTCGGCCCCTTCAACTGACGATATTGGGGTAATGCATGACCGTGTTGCTCGGCCGCCAACATGGACTGTGCAGGCACCACAAGTGCCAATGCCGCAACCAAACTTGGTGCCGGTCATGTTGAGTTCATCGCGAATTACCCACAGTAGAGGCGTATCACTCTCTACATCGGCAGTCATCGGCTTGCCGTTTAAAATAAATTTTGCCATTGTCACTTCTCCAGTGAATTAGTGCTCAAATCGGGGTTGATTGCGGATCTCGCCCACTTGTTGTTGTAATTTCGGCCAGGTACTTTCCCCAGCGGTTTGACGCAAATAGGCTGCTATTGCGCTAATATCTTTATCGCTCAGCGCATCTCGGAATCCTGGCATTACCACGCCGCGGATCCCTTGATCGTTACGTACGCCATCGAGTATTACGTTAATCAGGTTAGTTGGAGCATCAAGATGGGTCGCCGAACCGATAGTAATCAATGGACGGCCTTTAACTAATTGGTCGCTATTGTAGTGGCATGCTTGACAAGCAGAAGCATACAAACGCGCGCCTTCATCAATCCGTAGATCCGGTTGTTGATGCTGCGCCGTTATTGCCGCCTGTAAAGTGCTGCTCGTTTGTGACTGGTCAGTTTTGTTCGTGCCGGCAAGATCGGCAAAATAACCGCTAATGGCCTGAAGATCGCTGCTGGGGAGCGCAGATAATCCTTTGTGCATCACCGGCGCCATTGGGCCTGCCGCACTGCCGTGATAAGGCGAGTTACCTGTGGTGAGGTATTCGTAAAAGTCTTGCGAACGCCAAGGGATCGGTGAAGTACTTGTTGAGGTTAATGACGGTGCTATCCAGCCATCAATGGCTGCGCCTTGGTACATTTGTGCATATTTTTCGCCGCCCAGTGCATTACGCGGAGTATGACATGCACCACAGTGAGCAATACCTTGAGCTAAATAAGCGCCACGGTTCCATTTGGCAGATTGCTGGCTGTTAACCTCAAAAGGTTGAGTGTCTGCAAACAGCAGTTTCCAACCGGCTTGAAACCATCGGATATTGAGCGGGAATGGAATACCGTTGTCTTTTTTGACTTGGCTGACGGCTGGGACTGACGTCATGATGTAAGCATAAATAGCACTAATGTCATCGTCGGTCATTTTATTAAAGTGCTCATAAGGGAACGCCGGTAATAAATGATGTCCATCACGACTTACACCAGTGCGCATAGCGCGACTAAAAGCCGCTTCTGACCAGTTACCAATACCTGTTTCGACATCTGGGGTAATGTTACTTGAATAAATGGTGCCAAAATCAGTGTGCATTTCATAGTTACCGGCATAAGCCGTACCACCGGGCGGGGTGTGACAAGTACTGCAATAACCTGCTGCGGCGAGGGTTTTGCCTTGTTCGATAACCTGTGGCGAATAATCTGTTTGAGCGGGTATGACGGGGTCAATTGCAGGATTCCAAGCGTATAAACTGAATAAGCCGAGTCCAACAATAGCTGCGCCACATACGCCGTAAACGATGCGTTTTAGCATATTACATTGCCTTATTTTAAATAAAAAATGGTATTAAGAAGGGAATATCTCATCTCACGTTCCCTGTTCGACGTTGTATTATTATTGTGATTGGTCAAATATTAATCCTAAGCAAGGGAAGACCCTTTGTCCAGCAATGATATTAACTTATCTGTTTATGTCTTAGCATCACATAATACATCAGCAATGTGATGAGTGACACGTGGATTGAGAAATAATGAGCTTTAGTTAATCTGCTGTTAACTAACCGGTTTATAGGTTGACGCTATGTTGCGGTAATCTTAGGGATCTATCAGTAATGTCAGCGGCCAAACTGCATTGACCGGCCGTTGGAGACGCTGGCTAAAAAAACTATTTAACCTCAATTAGGGTTAATAGATGGGATAAATAAGCCAAAATGAGCATATTTACCGTTAATACGATTGCTTTAAGGTATGCGGCGACGTTACTCGGCGATTCACTTATCTGTGGCCTGCCGGTTTCATCGTCATAGCGAGCGTTAATGTCGTCGTTATTTTCCTGGGTGGTTATTTTTTACAGCGATTATTTGCACAAGTGATCATTTTTTGCAGTAATAATTATGCCACCAGAGGTCGTTACTGCGTTATCAGATCACTGATTGAGGATTGTTTTTAAGGTTTATTGACAATCTACTTGTATTACCCGAGCACATTCGGGATAATTAATACAAATCATTATCATTTGCATTAATTATCTTGAGACCTTATCAAATGGAACTTGTCAGTGTATCTTCTTTATGGCTTGGTTGTTTGTTTGCCTATTTGGCATCTGATAAACAGCAGCTTATCAGTTTTCCTTTGCCTAAATTACTGTCTTGGAGTTTATGCGGTATAGCGGTGTTGTTCGCTTTGTGGGGATTTAGCCATTCTTACAGTGTATTAGTGGCCAGTTTAGTGGTGCTGATTTGTATGATGACCATGTGGATATTACTGGTGCTGGTGGCGTCGCATTATAAAGGTCGCAGTATTTGGGTGAGCTCGTTAGGCTTTGCGCTATTTGTCAGTATCGTGCTGGTTGGGGTTAAATAATCATGTGGCCTAAGTCATTTTCGGCATTTTTTTGGGGATTATTATTGGCAATCAGTTTAATGCTCATGGTATTTCGGATCTTACCTGTGGATGTCGATGTAAAACTCTTTGTCGGGCTTATGCTGGGTTTTTGTATGTGGGTTATGGTGATGGCATTTTGTTATAGCCGTAATAGCGCAAAGGCCGCCAGCTTGGTGTGTGCAAAATGGCTTGTGGCCAGTAGCCTTATCAATGCATTGTTATTTTTTTCTCAAACCTAAGTCATGAATACCTCAATGAAATCTGATTCTCCCGTACAGCACAAAGTCATTAAAAACCTTATCGAAGCCCACAGTTGGCTTGGGTTAATTATTTCACCGTTATTATTTTTGGTATTTTGGGCCGGCGCCGTAACCTTATTTCACGACGAAATAACGCAATGGGCCATCACCCCGCATCATCCTGTCGATAACAGCCAAGCAGACATACCACTAGCGACATTAGTTGAGCAAAAGTTGGCTGAATATCCGCTTGATTATAATGGCCGTTTTCGGATAAATATGCCGACCCAGCTAGTACCTTATTATATTTTTTACTTTGATATAGTGGGAGACGCTCCACAATCAGCGCCTCAATCCATGGCGATATTGGTTGATCCTAAAAACGGTCAAACTGTTGCTGGCAAAGATGACTTTTATCTATCGCAATTTATTTATCGCTTGCATTACAACCTCGATCTGCCCGGTGGCAGTTATCTGATTGGTATGGTGACACTGATCTTTTTATTTGCATTAGTGTCGGGGATTTTTATTCACGCCCGCAAATTGCTAAAACAGTTCTTTTTGTATCGGGTCGATAAACAGCGTCGCGATAAACTGCTCGATCTTCATACCGTAGCAGGGGTGATGACACTGCCCTTTACCTTGATGTATGCACTAAGCGGCTTGATCCTTAACTTGGCCATAGTGTTCCAGCTGGCTTTTGTGGTGTTTATTTACCAGGGCGATCGACAAGCATTATTTAATGATGCTGGCTTTAACCGTATCAGCGAACCGCGCAGTGAAAAATCACTGGATATGAGCAATGCGTTTACCTTAATTGAACAAACTAAACAGCAATCGAATTTTGAATTACGCAATATTATTTTCCATCATTACGGCGCCGATAATGCTCTGGTGCAAGTGCGTGGAACCGACACGGCTAATTTTGCCCAACGTGATGAAGTGACTTATCGCGTCCAAGATAGCAGTGTGATGAATAAGGTTAATGTCGATAATTACAATGTATTCCGCCAAGGTAGAGATGTATTAGTGACATTGCATTTTAGTAACTTTGCCGGGGTAGATATCCGCATTTTGTACTTTATATTGGCAATGGCCATCAGCGCCATGATTGTCGCGGGCAATATGCTGTGGATTAATAAACGCCGTGCTCAGCGTCAGTCTTCGCCGCGCAGTATTGCTATTGTGACCGCGATGACGATTGGTGGTTGCGGCGGCATTATTGTGGCGACAGCCGTTGGCTTTTTGTGTGAAAGACTATTGCCAGCAACCTTGCCAGGGCGAAGCGAATGGCTGGTTGGTTGTTTTGTGGCATCGTTAGTAGCGGTGATCTTGTATAGCATTAAGGTGAATGATACTAAGCGGCATATTAGTCAGTTATTGCTACTGACCAGTGGCATATTAGTGGTCACCATTGCTGCAGATTGGCTGATGTTCTCTGAGCAAATAATGGCGTTATGGCAAACTGGTTATCATGGGGTAATCGGGGTACAGATTGGGATGATGTTGGTTACGGCAGTGTGTTTATGGACCGCATGTCAGTTAGGCGGGTACCGCCATTCATTGTCATCGATGCCTGAAAATAGTACGCCCACCAGTGGACAATAAACTAACGTTAGATTGATGTGATTTAGCCTGCAGGGAAACGACCGCAGGCTAATCATTCACTGAACTCATTTAGGGTAAATCAAAAACGAGTGCCGTTGACTGAGTGTCTGATGGGTTAATAAAGGTCACTGTGGACATGTCAGTGAGTTTTGCGCCATCACCTGCACTCAGCGGTTGATCTTCAATGCTCAGTTCGCCAGCGACTTGATGAACATACACTTTACGGTCAGTCGCAATCTGATAGGTTATTTTAGATTTAGGCGCCAAAATCAGTTGTGACAATGTCGCATTTTGCTTGATCTGCAAAGTACCGTTTTCACCTGTTGGTGTGGCAATCGTGGTCAAGCCCAATGTTTGACCAAAGTTTTTTTGCTGGTATCTCGGTGTATTGCCTAAGGTATTAGGCTGGATCCAAATTTGTAAAAACTTCAGTGGTTCAGTGTTTGATGCATTGTATTCACTGTGGGTAATACCGCTGCCAGCAGACATTAATTGAAACTCACCCGCAGGCAATACTTCCACATTACCTTCACTGTCTTTATGGACGATAGAGCCCTCAAGGACATAGCTGATAATTTCCATATCACGATGGCCATGAGTCGCAAACCCTGCTCCGGGCGTAACGCGGTCATCATTGATGACTCGCAGCGCTGAAACCCCCATATGCTGTGGATCGTAATAGCTACCAAATGAGAAACTGTGCTTGCTGTCCAGCCAGCCAAAGTTGGCTTTACCGCGTTGATTTGCATGACGTAATGAGATCATAACTTTCTCCTAAAGAGCCATTAAAAAGACTAAGCCGATATTTATTTAAGCTAATTTAGTGGCAATGGTGTTATCGATTGCGACTTTACCTGAGCCAGACAGCGCAAGTGACACACTGGCAGCTAACAGTGCTAATGCAAATTCATAACCATTGTTAGCCATAAATAAACCGTTGGTTAAATGCACACTGACAATGGCGATAATCATAGTAAAAGCCAACACCACCGCTGATGGGCGAGTCAGTAAACCCAATAGAATAAATAATCCACCAACCAATTCAGCGCTGCCGGCTAAGAAGGCCATTAATACGCCAGGCTCAATGCCAATTGATGCCATCCATTGTCCAGTGCCTTCAAGGCCATAACCACCAAACCAACCAAATATTTTTTGCCCGCCGTGAGCCATAAAAATAATCCCAATAGGTAAGCGTAATGCTAATGTGCTGAAACCTGCAGTAGAGTGGGTGATGTTTTTAGCGAGTGCTTTCATGGTATGTATCCTCAATAAGGTTAAACATTGTGTGTTTGAAGTGAGCCTGTCTCACTGATTGATGATGAGTATATTGGTACTTGATTGAATAAAAAATCGGAATAAACTGAGGTAATAGTTCAATTTTTTTGAATATGGAGAAGGTCATGCAAAACCCGATTACTATTGATGCATTACGCGCCTTAGATGCCATTGAGCGTAAGGGCAGTTTTGCTGCCGCAGCGGCATCTTTATATCGAGTGCCGTCGGCCTTGACCTATACCATCAAAAAACTTGAAGAGGAAATGGGTGCGGCCTTGTTTGACCGCTCAAAACAGCGAGCGCAATTAACCCCTGCAGGTAAGTTAGTGCTCGAGCATGGGCGAGAAATTTTATTGGCGACAAATCGGTTAATTGATTCGGTACAGCAACTCGAGTCTGGCTGGGAAAATGAAATTCGCTTATCGCGCGATACCATTATTTATCAGAGACCATTGTTTAATTTGATCGAGCAGTTTAATCAACTAGAGCACAGTGTTGATATTACCTTAGATGTTGAAGCGGTTGGTGGCGGTTGGGATGCACTGCACAGTCGCCGCGCCGATATTGTCATTGGCGCGTCAGGCGAGCTACCAAGAGGAGTATTTCAAACCCATAAAATGGGTGAAGTTGAATTTGTGTTTGCCGTAGCGCCGCATCATCCGCTGGCGTTTGTGGATGGCATGTTGGATGCCGACAGATTGACACATTATTCGGCGCTGGTGGTGGCCGATACTTCACAGCTTTTGCCTATTCGCGATAACGGTATCTTTAAAAGTAAGCAGATGATCCGCCTTAATACCATGGAAGCTAAAATTGCGGCGCAAGTGCAAGGGTTGGGCATTGGGTTTTTACCGCGGCATATGGTGCAATCATACCTTGATAGTGGTCAACTAATTGAAAAGCCATGTTCAATCCCAAGGCCCAATCAAAGTGTGTATATTGCTTGGCATAAAGATCATCAAGGGCGCGCCTTTGACTGGTTTGTTGAACACCTACCTAAAGTGAATTGGGGATTGAGTTAACTTATTTGTATTGCTCATGGGCGTATGACGATGCCCTTGAGCGTGTTGATACGATGATGGTGTCGACATTAAGCCGTTGCTTGTGATGCCATCATTGGTGAATGTTGGATTACAAATCCTCAGCGGCTGCACGTTAAATTAACATCCATTTATACAAGATGCTTAGTTAACTAATTGGTGATATTGTGACCTTTCTGAATTTATCTTTATCGCAACCGATGACATCATGATAAAACATTTAATGGATTACCTTCGCTTAGTGCTGTTTGTTTGTGGCGTATTGATTGGTATTCAAGTTCCCGGTTTTGTTGACCAATACGGCCAGCGACTCGAGGCGCACCAGCTTGAAGCTAAGCTAAGTTTGGCTGAGTTTCAGCACGATGCGGACCGCTTTTTTGGTGGGGATATCAATAAACTGATCCGCCATTATCGACAAAATAATGATCCAGTATTTAGTGCTGGCGGTGAAAGTATCGAGTCTATTTATCAACGTTATGTGTCATTAACCGATGCATTAACACGGTTTCGTCAACACAGTTACAGTCCCTATCAACAAGTGATCCTTACGCCAAAAAAAGACATTCAAGCTGAGGTGTGGCAAAACTATTCCCATGTGATTTTGTTAAAACCAGAAGCCATTGCGATTGGTATGTTATTGGGGCTGTTGATCTCGATTTTATGTGAATCCGTATTATCTATTCTATTTCTGGGCTGCCGTAAGGTATTGGCGCCAAGATAACCTATCGTTTTAACTAATAATTAAGGAAATAATTATGATCGCTAAAGGACAATCGCTACCAAAAGCTACATTAAGCCAACTGACTAAAGACGGTATGGTTAACCACGATGTGACTGAGTTATTTGCCGGTAAAAAAGTGGTGTTGTTTGCCGTGCCTGGTGCATTTACACCAACCTGTTCAGAAGCCCATTTACCTGGCTTTGTGGTATTGGCAGACGAATTTAAAGCCAAAGGCGTTGACTTAATTGCTTGTGTTGCGGTTAACGATGCATTCGTCATGAAAGCCTGGGGCGAAGCACAAAATGCATCTGAATTGATGATGCTTTCAGACGGTGATGCCAGCTTTACTAAAGCATTAGGCTTAGAAATGGATACCGCAGGTTTTGGTGGTGTTCGTTCACAACGTTATGCCATGGTGATCGACAATGGTGTAGTGACTTTACTTAATGTTGAACAAGGTAAGTCATTTGAAGTCAGCACCGCAGAAGCTGTGATGGCGGCACTATAATCTATACATAATAGGTTATTAGAGATAAAAAATGGGCGCCCAATGTGGCGCCCATTTTTATATTCGAACGTGATAGACGTTTAAGCCTTCCCAGCGGCAATGCCTAAGTTTTGTTCTATATTGTTGACGCTGTTGCTGACTTCTAATGCAATGGTTTCGCTTTGTTCAAAGGCGTGTTTTGCTCGCAGCAGTAAACTGTCCATGGCAACCACAAACTCGTCAAGATGATGCACTTGTTGGTTTGCGTGTTCACTCCCTTGACAGGCACTCTTTGCCATGGCGCTGGCCTGTTGTTGTACTTGCTGAGCAAAGGTTAACAAGCTTTGGGCCCGGCTTTTTTGCTGTTCTGAAGCCTCGCTAATGTCATTTACACTGTGACTCAGCGCGGCATTCGATGTCGTTAACTGGGTTAATATTGCCATGATGTCCTTGAGCGATAACTGGGTACGGTGGGATAAGTTGCGAACTTCATCGGCCACAACAGCAAACCCGCGTCCTTGTTCACCGGCTCTTGCGGCTTCGATGGCGGCATTGAGTGCCAGTAAGTTAGTTTGATCGGCAATATTACCTATCACATCGACAATTTTAGCCGCATCACTGACCGAGGTGCTTAGCTGGGTTAGCGAGTGGTTACATTGATCCACTTTGGTCAATGTATGTTCTGTAGCAGTTAATACGCCTTGTGCCTCTTGTTGACTGGCCAGCATGTCATTCATGGTCTGTTGTGCGCTTGCTGTTAGCGCACTAGACGACCGGTTTACTTTATTGGCTAATGCAATTAAATCAGCAGTTTGCCCCTGTGCTTGCTGTACGACTGTTTGTGTTTGTTGGGTGCTGTTTGATAACGAACCAATTCGGGTCACTAATTGGCTTAATGACTGTGAAACCTGGATCATATTGTGTTTTTGCTGTTCATCATCTTGTTCAAATCGTTGCAGCAGTCGGTTAAAGTGTGCCGCAATCTGGCCGGTTTCACATTGGCTTGTTACCGGTAACGGTTCACGTTGGTTAGACTCGCTTAACATCGAGAACGCGCGATTTAAGCGTCGTAACGGGGTGACCACTCGGCGTTGCTGCAAGATGAAGTAACTCACCGAAAACAACGCTAGCAAGGTCACCATGCCATACAGCAACCATTGTAAGTTGAGCTTTAATTGTTGGTCTGTTTGAGTTTGCCTATTTGCTAGGGTCACTAATTGCTGCTCGACTTGGCTGGTGGCGTTAATCAGTGCGGTTTGCACCGTTTGGTTGTCGGCGATCATCTGCTTGGTATTGGCGACTTCTTTGCTGTAGCGTTGGGTCAAACTAAGTAATTCAGCACGTGGCGTTTCGCCAACTTCAATGCGTTCGGGTTCATCATCACCTAAGGCAAACTCATCCACTGCTTCGGTGCGGTAAATCCTTAATAAGGGTAGACTTTGTAGTTTATCGTGCCAGGTATTAAGCGCACTAATGGAGAAGTTAACACTGTTGGTCACGCTGGTATCTTGGTCTATCAGTAGGGTCTGAGTTTGCTGCGATAATGGGTAAACCAAGCTGGGTAATTCAAGGCTGAGGGCTAGGTATTGCTGTGCGATGTTGTTGCCTTGGCGGGCGGATTGAGCATAACGGCTTAAGTTGCGATTGTAATCGAGCATCTCTGACTCAGCAAAGGCCAGTAATTGACGCGGGTTACCTGCCAATTTACCCGCGGCGCGGTATTTAGTGTCTAAGTCGCCAATTAATTGGGCCATTAACTCGATCAGCGAGGCGCTGCCTAATTGTGGATGCGCTTGGTGTAATTGGGTGATGCTGACGGTGATACTGGTGATGTCGGCGCGCGCCTGTTCTAGGTAGTTGCTTTGTCCTGTTCGTAGGTAATTGTTGATGTTATTGCGCACATCGTACTGAAACGTATGTTGGATCCGCTGTAAGTTTTGATTGAGCTGCTCGCTCACTTGGCGTTGTTGGTTACTCCACAACACGGTTGCGGCTAATAAGGCTGCAAGGAGTAATAATAACGCTGATGCACTAAGTGATAATGTTGATATTTTCATGCTACCCAGACTTCAGATAAAGACCATTATGAGTATTTTATGGCACTAATGTTACCGTTTATCGTGTGGGATGATTATTGATTTCGAGGGAGCCGTAAAACCGTTTAAATTGAGTCACTACATTGTTTTGTGATTTATTTTTGAGTTCACGCACATTGATCGCGACATTTTCAGCGCGACATTTTCAGCACGACACCTTCATCAAGACATTGGAATAGCTGCGTCTTCATCAAGACATTGAAATAGCAGCGTCGTGATAGCTGAATTATGTAAGTTTAGCTGTATCGGCGTTTGCTGATTAACGGCAGCCATACTTGTGCTTTTAATCCACCTTGGGGACGGTTAGACAGTTTTACCTTGCCATGATGACGGTCAATAATGCGTTTAATAATGGCTAAGCCTAAACCAGAGCCAACACTGCCACGGGCTGAATCGCCTTGGGTAAAGGGTTGAAACAGTGCCTCAACTTTAGTTTCATCAATGCCTGGGCCATTATCTTCAACGCTAAAACAGACTGCATTACCTTGATGGTACGAGCTTATTTTTATCCAGCCATTACCATATCGAAAGGCATTCTCAACTAAATTACTCAACACCCGTTTAATGGCCACACTATCCATCGCGATGTCGGGACAGTCTGCTAACGACAATTCTATCGTCTCTTCACGGTGCGATTCTTGTTGGCTAATTTCTTGTATTAGGCGGTTAATTTGATCTGGCTCGCGCACGCCTTCCTGGTCGTTACGAATGTAAGCAATAAATTGGTTAATAATTGCATCCATGTCTTCAATGTCGGTGACGATGCCTTCTTTTAAATACTGGTCATCGTCGACCATCATTTCAGACGCTAACCGAATACGAGTTAAGGGTGTACGCAAGTCGTGTGAAATACCAGCCATCAATAAGGCACGGTCTTGTTCAAGTTGCTTCATGCTGTTGGCCATTTGGTTAAAAGCATGGGTTACTTCAACAATTTCGGTTGAACCACTTAACGGCAGCATCGGCGGGAAATCGCCCTTTGATACGGCAAATGCCGCTTTTTGAAGTCTTTTTAACGGCCGGTTTTGCCGGCGGGCAAACAACCAGCCACCGGCGACACTGAGCGCGCCAATCACTAATAAATATAAGGTCAACGGCGATAGATCAGATTCGTTAATGCTGGTCAGCGGCACTTTTATCCACAAAGAAGGTGCTTGCGGTGGCTTAATCCATACATCGAGTTTGTCACCCTGCGAAAAACGCACTTCGGCTTCGCCGCCCAAATACACCGACATTTGCTCAGATAGAAAACTGTAATAAGTGGCTTGATTTAGTCCAGCGTCTTGAGCTTGTTTGAGGTTGTAAACCGTCATGCCATCGTCACGAACTTTGGCATTTAAGGCATCAACCATGGTGAGGTGTTCACGGCCAACATCGACACCATCAACAAATAAAATATTGATTTGGCGGGCAATCAGTTGGTTGATTTGCTCGTAACTGGGTTTGATAAAGTAAACGGCGACAGACCAGTAAGACACTAATTGATTAATCAGCAATAAGCTGCCAATCAACAATACCGTCTGACTAAAAGCGCTTCGGGGTAAAAAGCGTTGCCACCATTTTAACTTCAGTTTCATGGCTTACTTACGCGTGGTGCCGTCGGGTACAAATACGTAGCCAAGGCCCCACACAGTTTGAATATAGCGAGGGTTGGCGGCATCTTTTTCAATTAAACGACGTAGGCGTGATACCTGAACATCAATTGAACGCTCAAGAGCGGAATAATCACGACCTCTGGCAAGGTTCATTAACTTGTCACGAGACAAGGGTTCACGAGGATGGTTAACCAGCACTTTTAATACCGCAAATTCACCACTGGTGAGGGCAATACTCTCATCGCCATGAAACATTTCGCGGGTGGCAAGGTTTAGTGAAAATTCACCAAAGGCAATCACTTCTTCTTGCTGCGCTGGCGCACCAGGGACTTCGGCAATTTGACGCCGCATTACGGCTCTAATACGCGCGAGTAGTTCGCGCGGGTTAAACGGCTTAGGTAAGTAATCGTCTGCGCCGAGCTCGAGGCCGATAATACGGTCGACTTCATCGCCTTTTGCGGTCAGCATCACAATCGGAATAGGGTTCTCTTGCTGGCGTAAACGGCGACAAATTGATAAACCGTCTTCACCGGGTAGCATCAGATCGAGTACTAAAAGATGAAAGTTTTCGCGCTCAAGTAATCTATCCATTTGTTCGGCATTGGCTGCACTACGAACTTGGAAGCCTTGCTCTATCAAGTAACGCTCTAATAATGAACGTAATCTCATATCGTCATCGACGACGAGAATCTTCGAGGTTTCTTGGCCCATGAAATATCCTTTTAACACTAAATTGATACCAGCTATGGTTCAGTATGAAGTGTAATCGCTTGAATTTGAATAGCTGATTGTGGCAGAAATTGTAACTAAATAGCTGTAAATGACGGTTTATCGTCTAAATCGGCGTTGATGGGCATTTACATTGTCATCTTCAACCGCAAACGATAGCGCCAATTGTTGACGAGTAAGGTGATAAAAAACGCTTGTCATGGTGTCGAATTGGCTAACGCTTTGTTGTGGAGGGTTATCAAAAATAGGCTCGATGAACAGTTGGTTTTGTTGACGTTCAAAGCGTCCCCATTGTAAATGTGTGTAATGAGGATTAATTTGCGGGTCTTGGTGTAAGTTGATTTGCACCACAGCGTAGTAACCATTATCGAGTAGCACTAAGCTACTCAGCATAAACCTTGACAGCTCATGCCATACGCCATAAACGGATTGACTCGGGTAGATATGATATTGATATTGTTCATCGGCAACACTGTCGGCATTAGTGTCGATAGTGAATGCTAACTGTTGCCGTTGTGGCGTGAGCATTATTTGCAGTTTTAGATGGTTAATTTGATAAGCAACGAGGCCTTGTTGCTGATTATTGCTATAGCTTGGGATAAAGCGCACTCCTAGTGGCTGGATGTCTATTTGCCCCCATTCTGCGACGCTGTTTTGCGGTTTAGTTAAGTTAAATTCCATGTATAAGTAACTGTGGTCGCGATTTAACTGTAATAGTGTTATTTGTTCTGGAGTATCGATTATCCAATTACCAAAAATGCTGTCTGTGGCTGTAGGCCGAGGTGATGGGGTCGCCTGCAGTGAGTTGACCGTGAGTACACTGCACCCGAATGCTAACAGCAGGACAATGTTTTTTATGGTGTTAAGTGCAAGTGTTTTGCGCTGGCTGGTGCGCGACATGATAAACATAAGATCCCTTTATGTTTGCCTGTGCAGTTCAGTATTATTTTTAGAACCGCGGGCGGTATTTTTGAGTCGTACTCAATTGTAGTGCTCAATTGTAGTGCTCAATTCTAGTACTCAATCGTAGTAAAAAATGCTGATTAATCAAATAAAAAAAGCCCACTGACCAAGAGGCCATGGGCTTGTTTGATAATGCTGCCTTATTAAGGCGCCAATATTAGTAGTGTAGGTTGAGCAACCACTTGAAAGTCCAATGCCATGGTCACGCTTAACGCGGTAATGGTGATAATGGAAAAGCCAAATACCTGCCTAGCCCAAGACTGTAGGTTGATGTTGCGACGATAGCCTTTTAACGCCATAGTTAACCACCATAAACTCGTGGCGCAAGTGACAGCCATAAAGGCGATACCTGTGTAACCTGCCAAAGGTAACAGCGCACTCACTACTGCAAACACGGCAATGTAGAGCACAATATGTAATTTTGCTTTAGCCATGCCCTCAGCCACAGGTAACACCGGAATATTGGCTGCGGCATAGTCGTCAAAACGAAAAATTGCAATCGCGTATGAATGCGGCATTTGCCATAAGCTGAACATTAGCAGCAAAATAATGGCGCCTGTGTCCATTTGTCCGGTGACCGCACAATAACCGACAACCGGTGGCACCGCACCGGAGAAACTGCCCACTAAAGTGCCGTAAACCGAGTTGCGCTTCATGTATAGGCTGTATACGCCGACATAAACCACATAGCCGATAGCGGCAAACAATACCGCTAAGCTGTTGGTGAATATTGCCAGCATGGTAAAGCCAATGATCCCCAGACCAATGCCAAAGCTCAATACCGCTTGCACCGATATTTCACCTGTGACGGTGACTCGGTTGCGCGTTCGCTGCATTTTGGCGTCGATATTACGATCAATACAGTTATTGATAGCGCAACCCGACGCCACCACCAATGACAGTCCTATCATAGTGGCAAGCATCAAGGTCCAATCAACGCTACCTTGAGCGGCGAGTAAAAACCCGCCGGCGACAGAAATTAAATTGCCCATGATGATGCCAGGCTTAGTAACCTGAACATATCCTCGTAAGCGTGAGGTTAATTGTGCTGACATAGATGGACCTTGATTATTGATGATAGCTGTCTGGTTGCATACTTTGGTTGCAGTGCTTTGACATTGCGCTGTTTACATCATCAATTCGTTAGCTGCGGTGATAATCCACACAGATAAACCCACCACCATGATAATAATCAACGCAGTGAATAAGAACGAAAATGTATTAAGCTTACCTTCTTTAGAAAAATCTAAATGGAGGAAGTATTTTAAATGCACCACGATTTGCACTATGGCCATGACAACCACAATCCATAAGGTGGTTGCATGGTTAAAGTGTTGGGTCATCACTGACCAAAATGGAATAGCAGTTAAAATCACCGATAACACAAAGCCGACGATATAAGACTTAACGCTAGCGGCAAAATCACCTTCGGTGTGGCTTGAATGTGCATGACTCATCACAAGACTCCTAACAAATAAACGACGGTAAACACACACACCCAAACGATGTCTAAAAAGTGCCAAAATAAGCTTAAGCAGCTTAGGCGGGTAATACTGCGATGACCTAAACCTGTTGTTAGCACTTCGACCATCATGATCAGCATCCAAATTAAACCAGCAGTGACATGCAAACCATGCATGCCCACTAACGCAAAAAATGCCGATAAAAAGGCGCTGCGATCTGGGCCATTACCGTGTTCAATCAGGTGACTGAATTCGGACACTTCCATAGCAATAAACGCACACCCTAGGGCGAAGGTGATCAGCAACCACACTAATGTGGCGACTTTCTTTTGGTGTTTAGCGCAAATCATGGCAAAGCCATAAGTAATACTACTGATCAACAGGGCGGCGGTTTCCATAAGCACGAAATCTAATTCGAAAATATCTTTACCGGACACACCACCATCGGTGTTCATGTACAAAACAGCATAAGTTGCAAAAACGGATGCGAACAAAATACAGTCGGTCATCAGATAAATCCAAAAACCGAATAAGGTGTTGCCGCTTGTATCATGATGTTCGTCATGATGTTCAACATGGTGCTCAGCAGAGTGAGCCAGGTGTAAATCTGCTTGGATAGCAATACTCATTATCAGCCCCTTGCTACGTTATCTAAGTGTGCATTTTCAATCTGCGCGACTTGGTCTGGTTGCACGTAGTAGTCAATGTCGTTGTTGTAAGCACGGATCAAGAACAGCACAAAGGTACCCGCAAACCCAACCATAGCTAACCACCAAATATGCCAAATTGCGGCAAACCCCACCGAGGTAATGGCCGCCGCCATCAAGATGCCGCTGGCAGTGTTTCTGGGCATATGAATAGGTTGGTATGTTTTCTGGCGTTGATACGCTTCACCTTTTTCTTTCATATCGGTGAATGCATCAATGTCAGTTACTTGGGGTAACTGGGCAAAGTTATAGAACTGCGGTGGTGAAGAAGTTGACCACTCAAGCGTATGGCCATTCCATGGATCGCCAGTAGTATCTAAGTTTTGCTCACGGTCTCGGAAGCTGACATACAATTGTACAAACTGTAAAATGATGCCCGCGAGGATGATAAACGCGCCTACTACCGCAAAGTAAATCCACAAGTTCCATGCCGGGTTATCAGTGTGATTGATACGACGAGTCATACCCATAAAACCAAGCACATATAGCGGCATAAATGCGACATAGAAACCAATTTGCCAGCACCAGAATGATGCCCTGCCTAAACGTTCATTGAGGTGGAAGCCCATGGCTTTAGGAAACCAATAGGCAAAACCAGCCATGTAACCAAATACCGCGCCACCAATAATGGTGTTATGGAAATGAGCGATTAAAAATAAGCTGTTATGCAATACATAATCTGCGCCAGGTAATGCTAACAGTACTCCGGTCATGCCGCCTATGGTGAAGGTCACCATAAAGCCTAAAGACCACAATACTGGGACGGTAAAGCGTAAACGGCCGCGATAAATGGTAAATAACCAGTTAAACAGTTTTACCCCCGTCGGCACCGCAATCACCATGGTCATCACCCCAAAGAAGGCATTAACGTTAGCGCTCGACCCCATGGTAAAGAAATGGTGTAACCACACGATAAAGCCAAGCACAGAAATCGCACCCGTTGCCCACACCATTGAGGTGTAACCAAATAAGCGCTTCGAGGTGAAGGTTGAAAGCACTTCAGAGAAAATACCGAAGGCCGGTAATACCAAAATGTATACTTCAGGATGACCCCAAGCCCAAAACAGGTTGATGTACATCATGGCGTTACCGCCACCATCATTGGTAAAGAAGTGGAAATCTAAATAACGGTCTAAGGTTAATAAACCTAAAACAGCGGTTAAAATTGGGAACGACGCAACAATTAGCACGTTCGCCCAAGTACAGGCCCAAGTAAAAATGGGCATCTGCATTAGCTTCATGCCAGGCGCACGCATTTTTAACACGGTGGCGATAAAGTTCACCCCGGTTAAGGTTGTCCCTATCCCGGATATTTGCAAGGCCCAGATATAATAATCGACCCCCACCCCCGGACTGTACGCCAGCTCTGACAAGGGGGGATAGGCTACCCAACCGGTTTTGGCAAACTCACCTAATCCAAGTGAGATATTGATTAATATCGCCCCAGATGCGGTGAGCCAAAAGCTTAGGTTATTTAAGAAAGGGAACGCCACATCGCGAGCACCAATTTGCAACGGCACGACCAAGTTCATCAGACCAATCATAAATGGCATCGCCATAAAGATAATCATGATCACGCCATGGGCGGTGAAGATTTGGTCATAATGCTCAGGAGGCAAATAACCCGCCGCGCCATTGGTAGCCAGTGCTTGCTGGGTTCGCATCATAAGTGCGTCAGAGAAACCCCGGACCAGCATCACCATCGCTAGCACGATATACATAATACCAAGGCGCTTATGGTCAACCGAGGTTAACCAGTCGTGCCAAAGCACGCCCCATTTTTGATGCTTAGTGATTAAGGCCACAATAACGATTCCAATAATGGCGACAGCCGCAAGGGTCACCATAATAATCGGTTCGTGATATGGAATTGACTCGAGTGTTAATTTTCCAAAAAATGGCATGATTATTCCGCCTCCCCAGAAGCAGTCGATGAATGCTCTGTGGTTGAGTGTGTAGAGGATGAATGTCCAGAATGATGTTCAACGTCCGTGTCAGTAATGTGTTCCATGTCTTGCATATGCTTGGCATGATCCCTACTCGACATCGATTCCATGTCGTTCATTTCTTCCATGGTGTCCATTGGTTTCATATTCGAATCTGGGTGCATGTACTGCATAACGATGTGGTTAAATATGCCATGTTGCACAGAGCCATAATATTGAACGGGATTATTTTCGCTCTTTTTAGCCAGTAGCTTGTACTGCTCAACATTCAAGCTGCTACCTTGCTGTTTTACCTTAGCCACCCAGGCATCAAAATCGCCAATGGTTGGCGTCGCAATGGCCTTAAACTTCATCCCAGAAAACCCTGCACCACTGTAGTTAGCTGAAATACCATTGAAAGTGCCAGGTTCATTCGCGATAAGATGTAGCTTGGTCGCCATACCGGCCATTGAGTAAATTTGGCTGCCCAACTGCGGAATGAAAAATGAGTTCATTGCCGTGTCTGAAGTGATGTTGAAATTAACTGGCACATTGGCAGGAAAGGCCAATTCATTAACTGATGCAATGCCATATTCTGGATAGATAAACAACCATTTCCAGTCTAGTGACACCACTTCAACCGTCACCGGCTTAGCGGGATGATCGAGAGGCTTATAAGGGTCTAAATCGTGAGTCGAATTCCAAGTGATAACACCAAGAATGACCACGATAATAATCGGTATGACCCACACCACGATTTCAATGGTGGTTGAGTGTGCCCATTTGGGCGCATAGATTTCTTGGTCGCGGCCATCGCGGTATTTCCATGCAAAATATAACGTCATGAAAATTACCGGAATAACCACAATCAGCATCAGTAAAGTCGCCACAATAATGAGATGTTTCTCATCCATGCCTACTTGACCTTTGGGATCCAGTACGCCGCCTTCACAACCGGCTAGCATAAAAGCTAATGCTGCCAGTGCTGGTTTACTTAAATGTCGAATTAACAAAGGAAGATTCCTCTAACCTTAAAAGCTTACTACGCTACCAATGGGGGGATCGGCAGTTGCAGAATAATCGTCACACGCCAATAGCGGCGTCAAAAAGCTTAACTAAATCAGTAGCGAGTGATTTGGCTTGCGTTTTAAGGCGGTATTGAGCGAATGATGTATGTTGAGTGAAAACTTAAGCTGATAGAGGAGGAGCGCGGCAACCGTGAGCCGTATATTCAAGGGGTTTTGGGACAATAACCGACAAGGCACTTAACCCATTGCTAAGTGCAAGAAGATGACAAAATGTAGAGTTGAGATGAAATAAACGCCAAAATTGCTCGATCACCAATGGATTAAATATTAATAAGCCCAGTAAACTTACGCCCAGGACTTCAGCTAATACGGTATCCGCAATGGCAATAAATTCAGTAATATCGATGAAGTGCCCCATCGACAGAGAAAAAGAATCAGCTAAAGGTTGCAGCAACAGTAATCCGAAACACAAGGTTAAATGTGTTTTACTCAATTTGGACAACCTTGCGATGCGATTAAGCGGTTTAACAAGGAATTGGCAAAGGGTTAGTTTCAAGAAACGTTTTCAACCGAGCTCAAAGGAGTGGGTAGTTAAATCAACAGATCCAACTGGCAATTTCATTAGCTGCAGAGTAACAACAAGGGACTATTAATTGAAAGTAAATTACGGTAGGGGAGCCGTGGGATTATTAAATAAATCTTAACTAGAACAATGTTTACACTATTCGTTTACAAAATTAACCAAGCGGTCATGATTTGAGGCCGCAATAACCACAAAAGTGTGACCGGCCGCACCTAACTTGGGCGGGTTAGTGTGATGATAGCGGTATTGTTTTGTGATTACTTTCACCACCAAAGCGCTCTATTTGATGTTAGTAAGCTAGTTTATCTGTGCATTATCTATTCAGATCAACAAGGATAATAGCGTTGAATGGCGGCTTAATATTGGCGTATTTATTCTGTATGCGATTCTGGCCAATACTTATCTGAACTGTGGGTGATTAGGTTTAGAGTGTAGTGGGAAAAAATCTGATAATATTCACTAAATCAGATGATTAGCCATGCGCGTTTTTTCTGTTCTATTGAAGTAAATGCCCATGGGGACTATACAAATATTATAAATTAGGGACGTTAGGGTAATGATGCAAAGTTCATTTATTGTTAACTTTTGGGAAGTGGTATTTCGATATTTGGGCAAAATATCGTTCTTTAATTTTGTTCGATGGATGTTTCCTAAAGCGAAAACGGGCTTTTTCTCAGAGGTTTGGGCTCTTTCTCATGTGTTTCTTTCAATCGCGTCAGTTCCAGCCGTCCTATATATTAAAAACGATATAATTAGTTTTTGTATCGCGATTTATGCGCTATTGCGAGTGTTCGAAGTGGTTATTTATCAAATAAATGTGCTGTTATTTGACGAGTATCGAGCGATCAAATCGGGAGGTTCATACGCATTACACGGTTATCGTCGTATGATAATTCTTCTTATTCAGAATTACTTTGAAATTATATTCTGGTTTGCAGCTCAATACATATTTTTTCAGGATATGTTTGGTTTTACCGTTGCAGGATCTCAAGAAAGCATTTTAGGGGCGATATATACTAGCTTTGTTGTTATGACTAGTTTTGGGTTTTATAACGTCACTCCTCTTGGCGTACTGGCTTACACTCTTGTTATTGGCCAGGCAATGATTGGGCTTTTTATGACGCTTCTAAGTTTAGCGAGGTTCATTGGTTTAATCCCGAACCCCAAATCTATGGATCAAACAGAGCAGTAATACTTACCTTAGGCTTAATGTTATGTTTAAAATTTGAGGCGTTATTGTGAGTAGACTTAATTCTTTCACTGCACGCTTTGATATTACCCTATTATCCAAGCGCCAATGGCGGGTGTATCCACGGCGCAATTGGCCGCCGCTGTATCGAATGCCGCGGCCTTGGATCATTGGGGATTGGTGCGAGTTCAGTAGCGCAAGCTCAACAGTCGATTAGTGAAACACGCTTGCTTACCAATGCGCCGTTTAATGTGAATGTATTTTGTCATGCACCGGCGCAGCGTGATGCAATAAAAGAACATGCTTGGTTACATCATCTTGCTGACTTATTTGTAGTGTGCAGTGCATAAACGCCAACCCAAATTGACGAAATTGATAACAGTTTTGTCGACGATGAAGCCATGTTCAAGATGTAGCTTAATGAACGTCCTGCGGTGATGAGTTTTCATTTTGGCTTGCCATCATGTGAAAAAATTAGCGCCCTAAAGCAAGCCGGTATTTATACCATCGCCACAGCAACCCATTTACAAAAAGCACAGTATATTCAGTAGATGGGGTTTATTGACACTTAATTATATTCAAGATATACCAATGAGACAAAAAATCAGCGTACGTTTAAAGGACTGATTACTGTACCGATAACGGTCGGTATTTTATTTGTTCAAGAGATAAACCAACAACAATGATTCAGGCATGAGTGTGTAATGACATTAATTGTTGTTGGTTTAGCGCTGCTTAAAACGTGTAATCGAAGTTGTAGCGCATACCGACCATTATCTGGTCATTGGTTTCACGGTATTCATAATCTTTTACTTGATACTCGATAAAGGTTCTAAATTTCGGTGTTTTATGCCATTCGAGTGTCGTGTTATATGCATTATAGTTCCCAGAGCTGATATCGTTGCCACCATCATCGAATTTCGACACTCCCAGTTTAATTTTATAGGTTTCATTGATGAAGTAGCTTGCGACTACATCCAGCGTTGAACCATCGACGTTGTCTTTTTCTATGTTTTGATAAGCTGCCGCTAGGTAAAGAGATTCGAAGCTTTTTGCGATGGTTACACCTAGCGTGTTTTCATCTTTATCGTCTTCTAATTCCTTGTTGTAAAACGCCGCGGCAATATAGATTAGGTCGCTTTTGTAACGGACACCGGCGTTGACAAAATCACTTCCGCCACTGCCTTTGTTACCATCGAATTGGGCATCAGCTGAAAATAATATATCGCCGAATTGTTTGCGATAGGTCACTAGATTATTCAGTCTAAATGGACCCGCACTGTCATAGGCGATGGGTGTGCCTGAACGATTAAAAATATCAACGGGGTTGGAAATGATTTCCTGTGTGACAGCTTGCTTACCAATAGCAACTCGGCCCAAAGATCCCTTTATTCCTACATAGGCTTTTCGTGCATCGCCAAAGTCGCCGTCATTCTTTATATCGACCTTAAACTCACCTTTAGCAAAGGCCGTTAGGCCGTCGCCTAATTGTTGCTCTGTCGCAAAACCAATCCGTGAGCTGGCATCGTTAACATCCCACACATCGTCTGAATTGGTGTGGGTAAGACCGAACGTGGGACGTAAAGTACCATAAACAGTAAACTGAGTATTTGAGGGAGTAGATGCCTGACTTTCTTGCGCTTCGAGCATGGCGAGTCTGTGTTGAATTTGTTGTAATTCAGTTCGTAACTCGTCGTTAGTCTCTGTGTTGTTATTGGATTGGACTGCGAAAGTCGGCGCGGCAAAGCTTAACATCAGCACTGCTGATGTTAGTTTGAACTGTTTCATTTGTGTTCCTTACATAACAACTACGAGCACTCTGTTAATCAGTTTTATTGCCGATGCAACAGCACTGCAAGTAGTAAGGATGTGCACTTGTGATAGTGCTTGAGTAGGGGAGCCTAGCTAAAATGCCAAGGCCCCTCATGTCGGCTGCTGGCAGATGGGGAGGCCTGTCAGCAATTTTGGCGTTGTGTCACCCTTATCAATCCAGCCAAACCACAACGGGATATTGATTAAAGGGGGCTTAAGGTTAGAGTATTGTCGAGGCCATTTTTCGGCGTAAATAGGCAATTTGCTTCATATGAGGTAGATCTTTAGGGCAGTTATCTTGGCAGCCTAACAGTGTCATACAACCGAATACGCCATCTTGATTTCCTATAACATGGTAGAAATCATCCGCGCTGCGGTTGTCTCTGCTATCCATTTCGAAACGGGCAATTTTCATCAGACCTACCGCGCCTACAAAGGTTTCACGCATTTGTTTTGTGGCACATGCGGAGACGCAGACACCACATTCGACACAGCGCTCCAGCTCATAAATCCGCGCAGCTTCTTCGGGCGCCATTGGATTTTCAAGGCGGTGCATGTCTTGGTCATCGGATTTAGGATGCAGCCATAGCTTTAATCTTTCGGCTAATTCACGCATAAATTTACCCGTGTTTACGGACAAGTCGCCAATCAGTTCGAAGCCGGGCAGGGGCATTAAGGTGATTTCACCGTCAGGATAATTCGCCGTTAAGGTTCGACAGGCAAGCGTTGGCAAGCCATTAATCACCATGGCGCAACTACCACAAATACCCGCTCGGCAGACAAAGTCGAACTGTAACGAGCTATCTTGTTGTTCGCGCAGTTGATTCAATGCGATAAACACTGTCATACCATCTGTTTCTGTCAACTGATAACGTTCCATCTTTGGCTTGTCTTGGTCATCTTGCGGATCGAAACGGAAGATATTAAAGCTGATTTGACGGCTCATAATGGTTTATTTCCTACTGGTTGAGATGGCGTGACCGCTAAAGTATCGCTAAGACGCTCATTGGATGGCTGTAGATGGCTAGGTAGCGTATATGGCATCAGGGCTTGTTGCAGCGTCTCTCTATCTGGGTTGCCGCCTAGCTCTGCGATTACCTTGCTTATCTCTTGGTTCCGTTTTTCAGTATCCGGATGGGCGATAGTGTTATCGTTGCCGTAACCACGGTATCCCGGTGGTAACTCCATTTTCATCACATCTAGATTTTCGTAATGCAATACGGGTTCCAGTGACTCGGCATCTGGCCAAGTGGCCAGTGTTCGGTTGAGCCAATCTTTATCATTACGTTGTGGGTAATCTTCCCTCGAATGGGCTCCTCGGCTTTCTGTGCGGGCTGCGGCTCCACAGGCGACCGTTAAGGCTACTCGCAACATTCTGGTGACGCGCAGAGCTTCAACCAATTCGGGATTTGAATGACGTTTTTTACACTTAAGGCCAAGATTTTTTGTGCGAACAAGTAATGCTTTAAGCTCTTTGATGGCCTTTTCTAGCTCGGGACCATTTCGGAAAATACCGACATAGTCCATCATGACCCGCTGCATTTCTTTCTTTAATTGGAAGGGATTCTCTGTGCCGTTACCATCGACTAAATTATCGATCTCGTTTTGTAATTTATCGATAAATTGTTGGGTGAGAGCAGTATCAATTTCTAAGGAATTTTGTTGACAAAAATCCGCTACATATTGGCCGATGATCATGCCACCCACTACGGTTTCTGCAACAGAATTACCACCTAAACGATTGAAACCATGCATATCCCAACATGCGGCTTCTCCGACACTGAATAGTCCCTTAAGTTGTGGGCTTTCACCTGTGGCATTGGTACGGACTCCGCCCATGGAATAATGCTGGGTTGGTCTAACAGGGATCCACTCTTTACAGGGATCAATTCCGAGAAAATATTCACAAATTTCTTTTACTTCGCGCAAATTGGTTTCAATATGCTCACGCCCTAGAATGGTAATATCTAGCCAGAGGTGTGGACCGTAAGGACTGTCGTCACCCTTACCTTTGCGCATATGTTCCGTCATGCGGCGTGATACCACATCTCGGGAGGCGAGTTCTTTTTTTTCAGGCTCGTAGTCTGGCATAAAGCGATGACCGTCTTTATCGCGTAATATGCCGCCGTCACCACGACAACCTTCAGTGGTAAGGATCCCCGCGGGGACGATTGCCGTGGGATGAAACTGTACCGCTTCCATATTGCCTAAGGTCGCGACACCTGTGTCGAGTGCTAACGCTTGACCGATACCTTCGCAAATGGTGGCATTGGTTGAAATTTCATAAATTTTGCCGTAACCGCCAGTGGCAATCGTGGTTGATTTGGCCACATAGGCGCGCAGCTCACCCGTCACTAAACAACGTGCTATTACTCCTTGGCAACGCTTACCGTCATGGATCAATGACAGGGCTTCAATCCGTTCGTGTACCGGAATACCCATAGATATCGCTTGGTTATCTACCGCATACAGTAATGAGTGACCTGTACCATCGGCGGTATAACAGGTTCGCCATTTTTCGGTGCCGCCAAAATCACGGGCATTGATGAGGCCATGGGCCTCCTTGGCTTCATGTAGGGTCACCTTTTTCGCGTTCATGATCACATCGCGCGGACCAGCAGAAACTCTAGACCAAGGCACTCCCCAGTTAGTCATTTCACGTATAGCTTTGGGTGCGCAGTGGGCAAACATACGTGCCACATCCTGGTCACAGCTCCAGTCAGAACCTTTTACCGTGTCCTGAAAGTGTATGTCTTCGTTGTCACCCATACCTTTAACTGTGTTGCCAAGGCTCGCTTGCATTCCGCCTTGAGCTGCCGCTGAATGTGAACGCTTTGCGGGAATGAGCGATAATACCAGTGTATCTAGGCCTTGCTCTTTGGTGGCAATTGCGACTCTAAGGCCCGCTAGTCCTGCACCAATAACTAATGAGTCTGTATAAATAAGTTTCAAATCAGCTCCTTATCTAATAATTTAGATAATATGTATGGATTTATCATTGCACTCCCCTACGATAGATGTGATGCACCTACCGTTAGAGGATGATCTGTGTGTTAGTTTCGCCTTGCGAAAAGGAATGGGTGCGCCCATATCGTTATTTGTTATGGCTGTTTGTTGCCATGCAATCACACTTAGCGTCACCCTTAGCATGTCTATTACTTAGGCATAAATGGCTGTACTGGATGTAATAATTCACTGCCAATAGAGATGTAAGTAATTAGACTTAATGAGCCTAAACAGAGTAAATAGATGATCAAAATCTGAGCTATTTTGCGGATGAGGGGACGGTTACTGCTTATTCCCCATTTTAATATCACGCGGTATAACCCAATGATGCCATGTACTAATACGACCGGAAGGAAGACGATATATAAGAGCCAAGCGTGGCCATCATAGACTCGTTCGGCCGAGAGGTGTGGACCAATTTCAGGATTCAAAATCATAGTCCCAAGGTGCGCGGATACTAAGAAAAATAACACGAACCCAGTGATCATCTGCCAGTACCATGCTCGAGTATCTTTATGTTTTATATTGGACATAAAGCCACGCAGTGCCCGCCATTGACCTATTTGCACCGGAAAACGACGTAATGCCAGTGCTGCGTGAACGACAACTAACACTAAAATAAAGACCGAAAAGATTTGTGTCACTATCTGGAAGCCATGCCCCGTAGAACTAAACATGCTACCTTCCAGTAACTGCACGACATGAAAGAAGGTTTCTTTGCCTAATAAAATGCTTGCCTCAAAATGCATATGCACTAATAAGAAAGCGCCCAGTAAAATACCGGTCAAACTTTGTAAACCGTCGGCTCTCGCCGACCAAGCTTGCCCAAATGGTCCGCCATTTATGGCGGTTGGAACACGCGTTTTTGTTGACATTAATTCACCACTTAAAAGGTTTGTCATGATGTAATTGCGCAAGCATTACGCCAAAACAAAGTCTATAGATACAGATTAAAATAAGCGGGTTAATCCAGTTGTTGGCATTAGCCCGTCAATTATTTTGCTTTAAATTGAGCTATAAAACCATGCCGCCAAACAAGAAAGCTAACGCGACACTGGTAGCAATGGTCACCACTCCTGGGATCAGGAATGGGTGGTTAAATACAGCTTTACCAATTCGAGTCGAACCGGTGTCATCCATCTCGACAGCAGCCAGTAGTGTTGGATAGGTAGGTAATACAAACAACGCACTTACCGCAGCGAAAGAGGCAATAGCAGTCAAAGGACTTACACCAATAGCTAAGGCTGCAGGCATCAGCGCTTTAGTTGTGGCCCCTTGTGAATAGAGCAGCATAGAAGCGAAGAATAGGGTTACCGACAATAACCAAGGCTGATTTTGCAATAAAGTACCGGCAAAACCTTTGATTTCATCAATATGATTAGAAACAAAAGTATCGCCTAACCACGCAACGCCCAACACACAGACACAGGCAGACATACCTGATTTAAAGGTGGCAGCATTCGATATTTTGCTTGCGTCTAATTTACAAATAATCGTAATAGCTGCAGCTGCAGTTAGCATTATCACCATGATGGCTGAGTTGCGAGGCAAAACAGGATCAACAATTAATCCCACTTTTTCCGAAATTGCAGTGGCATAAATCATCACGGTCGCAATCGCTGTCAAAAAAATCACTACTGAACGTTTAGCACCGTCTTTAATATTAATTTGGGTTTTACCGCGTTTTTTGATTAATCCTTTGGCCAAACGATCTTGGTAGACAGGATCTTCCGCGAGTGGTTTACCCATTACATTGGCTATGACGGCCCCGACCATACAGGCGATAAAAGTTGAAGGGATACATATGGCTAGGAGTACTAAATAATCCACTCCAAAGGGTTCTAGGATGCCCGAGAAGAACACAACTGCCGCCGAAATAGGTGAGGCGGTAATGGCGACTTGAGATGCTACAACTGCAATAGAGAGAGGGCGAGATGGACGTATACCTTGCTCTTTTGCCACTTCGGCAATAACAGGTAAGGTTGAAAATGCTGTGTGACCCGTTCCCGCAAAGAGTGTCATAAAGTAAGTGACGACAGGTGCCAGAAAGGTGATTTGTTTTGGATGTTTACGTAATAACTTCTCTGCTAGTGAGACGAGATAGTCCATCCCACCCGATTCTTGCATGGCTGCAATGGCGGTGATTACCGACATAATGATTAGGATCACATCAATCGGTATAGTCCCCGGTGTCAGTCCAAGTCCCATTGTCAGTATCAGTACCCCGAGACCGCCAGCAAAGCCGATCCCCATGCTACCCATTCTTGCACCTAGGTAAATCGACCCAAGTACAATAATTATTTCTAATATAATCATAGCGTTAACTCTGTTTTGTTGTTAATTGCCAATGTATCTCTAAGTGTCAGTTATGCACAGGCTTATTGTTGAATAATCGAGTTTGGGCTGAGAAGGATCCCCCAGCCCCACTGAGTTACACTTTGGTTTTGCTCGTATTTCGTTTAGCCTGAAACTTAGGATGCATCAGATTTTCAACCGAGAGAATTTCATCTAGTTCTTCAACGGTTAATAAACCGCGCTCTAACACCACTTCGCGAACATTTTTACCCGTTTGGGCGCAAATTTTGCCGATAATGTCACCTTCATGGTGGCCGATAATTGGGTTAAGGTAAGTCACGATACCGATGGAGTTCATCACATGGTTCATACAGATTTCTGGGTTGGCAGTGATCCCTTCAACACACTTCTCGCGCAGCGTGACACAGGCATTCCCCATAAGACTGAGTGACTCAAACATCGCCTGACCAATGACAGGTTCCATTACGTTAAGTTGTAATTGGCCCGCTTCGGCGGCCATAGTAATAGTGATATCGTTACCGACAACCTTAAAGGCGACCTGATTAACGACCTCTGGGATCACAGGGTTGACCTTGGCGGGCATGATAGATGAACCCGCTTGCAACTCAGGTAAATTGATCTCTTTGAGACCGGTACGTGGACCCGACGAAAGCAAGCGCAAATCATTACAGATTTTGGACATTTTAATAGCCATACGCTTAATAGCACTGTGTAGCATGACGTAGGCGCCACAATCCGATGTCGCTTCAATCAAATCTTCCGCTGGCACATAGTTGCGTCCAGTTATTTCCGCCAGACGTTTAATGGCCAGTGAGGAGTAACCTTCTGGGGTATTAAGACCCGTACCAATGGCCGTTGCGCCTAAATTCACTTCGAGTAATAATTCTTGGCAACGCTTGATGGATTTAATCTCTTCTCGCAGCGTGACAGCAAAGGCATGAAACTCTTGGCCTAATGTCATAGGCACAGCGTCTTGTAACTGAGTGCGGCCCATTTTTAAGACGGTCTCAAATTCTTTGGTTTTAGTATCAAAAGCACTGATGAGATCGGTTAATGCGTCTAGTAGGGTATCAGTGCTGTTGATCACTGCAATTCTAAAACCCGTTGGATAAGCATCATTAGTGGATTGGCACTTATTAACATGGTCATTAGGATTGATGACATCATAACGGCCTTTTTCTAGCCCCATGAGTTCTAATGCTACGTTGGCTAATACCTCATTGGTATTCATGTTCACCGAAGTTCCAGCGCCACCCTGATAAACATCGACTGGGAATTGATCGACGAATCGCCCTGTTGTGAGGATCAGATCGCAGGCTTCAATAATCTTATCGGCGATTTCGGGGTTAACGACACCCAATTCGCTATTAGCCATGGCAGCCGCTTTTTTTGTCAGCATCATGCCTCGAACTAATTCAGGGACATCGGAAATTTTTTGATTACTTAGTTTAAAGTTTTCGATGGCACGTAATGTGTGTATTCCGTAATAGAATTCATTGGAAACTTCTTTATTACCCAATAAGTCTTCTTCGATCCGTACGTTATTAGTATCTTTCATTTCGGTCCTATTAAATCTAGTTAATAGTAAGATATATTTTCGACCTTAGAGTTGGGGATGTGTATATAAATTTAAGTTACACATGAAAATTACTCTTCGAAAACATAAAGGAGAATCGTCTCCTTAACTATTGAATTGAAGATTACTCTTTTAGAGGTAGCTCAATATCGATGAAGATCACTTAAACGCCAGAAATGGAAGGTTTTTTTTAGTTGTTAGATAAATATCTCAACTAGATAAGTTTGTGTGAGCTATTACGTCTTGATATAAATTAGATAATATTTTGTTATTTTATTTATTAACTTGTGAAATAGTTATCCAAAGTTTTATTAAATAAATAGCCGTATAAAGTTACACTTTATTAATTAACGAATTTTATTTTAATCCATTAGATATTTTTAATAAAGAGTAGGTTAATCAAGATGTATTTGAGGTTTAATAAATAGATCGTGTTATTCAAATGTTGATATTTAATGCAAGTCTATTAGGTTTGCATAATAAAGGATAGATTAATCAATATATATATATTTTAGTGTTAATCTATCAGACGTTGTTATTTAATGCTGACCTATCAGGTTTGCTTAATAAATAATAGGTTAATCGAAATATATTTTTTAGTAATAAATAATCAGCGGTGTTACTCGAATGTTGTTGTTTAATACAAACTTATTAGGCTTGCTTAATAAAGGATAGATGAACAAGTATATATTTTATTTGTATTAACCAATCAGCGGTGTTACTCATATGTTGTTATTTAATGAAGGTCTATTAGGTTTGTTTAATAAATAATAGATTCATCAATATATATTTTTAGTATTAACCAATCAACGGTGTTACTCGGATGTTGTTATTTAATGCCGGTCTATTAGATTTTTTTAATAAAGAAAATATTAATTAAATTGGTATTATAAGGTTAATCATCCTACTATGTTACCTTAGCGTTAATATTGAATGTTATTAGTAATTTTTAGTAAAGAACAGATAAGTTAATTTGTATTTAATTATTAATAAATTAAATTTTTTGCTCCAATATTGTTATTCTATTTTAGTGAGAACTGTCACAGTGATACTTAAATAATAGTGCAAACTGTGGGGCGTTTATAATGAATAAAAGGATACAAAGATGAAATTTTCTATGCGTAAGCTCTTGCTTTCAGTCACCTTGGGGTTATTTATCTCCTCTGCGGCGCAGGCACTTCCACAGGTACACATTATTGCCACTGGTGGGACTATTGCTGGGGTGGGCCAGTCGGCCACTGAGTCTACTTATCAGTCTGGAGAGGTGGGGGTTAATAGTTTAATTGCGGCTGTGCCAGAGATGAAACAACTTGCCGATATCCAAGGTGAGCAACTGGTTAAAATCGGTTCACAGGACATGAACGATAAAGTTTGGCTAGCTTTAGCCAAGCGGATTAATATTTTACTGGCCGATAAAAGTGTCGACGGCATCGTCATTACCCACGGTACCGACACCTTAGAAGAAACCGCCTATTTTTTGAATCTAACTGTTAAGAGCGATAAGCCTGTCGTACTCGTTGGTGCAATGCGTCCATCAACCGCGATGAGTGCCGATGGTCCGATGAATCTTTATAACGCGGTTGCCATCGCTGCTAACCCTGAATCTAAAGGCCGAGGTGTTTTAGTCGTAATGAACGATACCGTACTTAACGCCCGCGATGTGACTAAGACTAATACTACCGGAGTGCACACCTTTGCCGCGCCTAATTTTGGTCCACTTGGCGTCCTTCATAACAGTAAGGTTGAATACATGGGCAACACTGAGCGTAAACATACGACTCAAACGCCTTTTGATATCAGTAAACTCGACAAGCTACCAAAGGTAGGCATCGTTTATAACTACGCTAATGCCAGTGATTTACCCGCCAAAGTTATGGTTGAAGCGGGATTTGATGGCATAGTGAGTGCTGGTGTGGGTAACGGTAACATGTACCACTCTATATTCGACACGTTAGCTCAGGCGAGTAAAAAAGGGATTTTAGTTGTTCGCTCTAGCCGCGTACCAACGGGTGCTACGACTCTTGATGCCGAGATAGATGATGACAAATATGGCTTTATCGCTGCAGGCAATCTTAATCCACAAAAAGCCCGTATTCTGTTGATGCTATCTTTAACCCAAAGCAAAGATCCTCAACAAATTCAGCGTTGGTTCCAGACGTTTTAGGCGCTAATTTATGTGATTAGCACTAAATTTCATCGACTATGTTATCAAGCCAGCGGCCACTCCGACTGGCTTTTTTATGTGCTACATTTTGATTTTTATCAACATCACAGTCGTGGCGCCGAACAAAGAACATCCGTGCAGTTTAGTTTATCTTGGGGCATTCTAGAGTGGATACCGGCAAAGATCTGTACTATCTAAACGCTTTGGGTTAGAGAACATGTTCTGGCTCATTGCTGTCTAAAATCATATTGCTGTCTAAAACCATATTGATTTTGGCTTGTACTTGATAATGTAATCGAATTGTATTGCATATATATCATTAATTTAGGTTAAGCGCTGCCACACATAAAAGCGCACGTTAATAACGATTAACGTGCGCTTTTATTGCTAATGAATCTTGTGCATATAATAAAATAATCACATGGTTTCTATTTATATTTGTCCTATTTATATGGGAGCTATTTATATTAGTTATATTTATATTACTCCTAACGACATTGTGCCACTAAAGTCTTTATTTTAAATAGGTTAGCTGCATGTAAGATGCTATAGATGAGTCATTTCATTTAGGGTAAAAGATGAAATAGCACCATCGACGGCACTTCTATGCTCAAGAATGTGAACACTGCTCAGGTGTTGCTGCCAAAGCGCTCGACTTTCCCATATTTCATAGAATACAAATACGCTAGGTTTTTCGTTGTCTTGGTGTAAGTGATATTGAATACAGCCCGTTTCTTTTAACGTGGGTTCAATTAGCTTTAATAGCTCAGCTTTAACCCGTTCGACTTTGTCGTTGTTAGCTTCAATTCTTGCTACGATTGTCAATTTATTGCTCATATTTATTTACCTAAATAGACGTTTATACACTGTCGGAATAGACACTCATTGGGAGGCCCGTGAGTGAATCCTTCACTGAAAATAGACTTGTTATTGAGGCTTATTAGCTGAAATATATAGGGAATACCTAATATTTCAGCTCATAAGTAAGGTTAAATCAATTGCGAGAGCATATCGTCTGAAAATTCAATTAACGCTTCGCCCATTTTTACTTTGGTAACGTAATCAGGATTGGCAATAAGCGGACGACCTATGGCAAGTAAATCAAATTTTTCTTCGCTAATAGCCAGGCTCCCGGTTCGTGGCGTATAGCTATCCACACCCACAAGTGTCTTGCTGTAATGAGCACGCATATATGCTGATACTCTGCCATCCAATGATGTAAAGATCATGCTGTCATCAAAAATCCCAACATGTAGGTAAGCTAAGTTGCGTTGTTCAAGCTCAGCAAGCAGGTAGTCGAAAACGAGGCGGTCACGAGAGTCCTCTTCCATATAATGATAAGCGCCGGGTGATAGGCGAAGTGCGGTGTGATGTTCACCAATACGCTCTGAAATGGCATCAACAACCGCTAATGGAAAGCGGGTCATATTTTCAGGCGAACCACCAAATTTATCTTGGCGAATATTGCTACTATGGTGAAGAAACTGATCAACGAGATAACCATTTGCACCATGAATTTCAACACCATCAAAACCGGCGTCAATAGCATTTGCAGCTGCCTGACTATAATCTTTAATCAGTTGTTCAATATCTTCTATTGTGACGGCTTTAGGTGTTTCATACACTAATTCACGCTGACGAGGCACTGTGCCTTCAATCGCTAGTGCTGATGGGGCTAAAATATCACCGCCACCATAAAAATAAGAATGTGCAAGTCTACCGGTATGCCATAGCTGAGCGAACATTTTCCCTCCATTGGCATGGACTGCATCGGTAACTTGTCGCCATCCTTCAATTTGCTCAGGGGTAAACAGACCCGGTACATTAGGGTTTCCCTGAGCGTCCGGTCGAATGACGACCGCTTCTGAAATAATTAAACCGGTATCGGCACGACGGGCATAATAGTCAGCCATCGCTTTGGTTGGCACCAAATTATCGTCTGCCATACAACGAGTGAGTGGTGCCATAAGAATTCTGTTTTGTAGTGTTATTGCATCATTCAATTGGAATGATTGGAATAAATTACCGGTCATGTTGATTACTTCTCTACATCATTTGCCGGTTTTTAAATTCATCGTAAATATTCTGAAAATAGTACGAGTTCGATACTGTTAATCAATCATTTAAAATGATTAATGTTAAGTGTAAATAACGACTGACTTTATTGAGTATTAGCCCATACACGGTAAATATAATATGGCGCTTTGCCTATATCCGCTCCGTCATTAAAGCGCGGAGATTTGTGCAGTTGGTTGACTGAAATGTAGAGCCAGCCGTTATCATCAGCCGATACATTGTCTGGCCAATTTAGGCGAGCATCTCTGATAAATGGGGTAAACACTCCGTTAGCACTCAACTTATCGATGCCATTTTCATTTAAGTTAGTAATGAAATGATTGCCAAAGCTATCCGTTGTGGCACCGTCTGAAATCGGTTTCTCACCTACGCGTGTAATATGATGGGCAATAACGTCATCCGATACACCATCACGGAACAATTTAGCCGGTACGCTATACCAAGTTCTGCCATTCATTGCACCGAAAAACAATGTTTCTCCGTCAGCAGATAAGGTGATTGGGTTGATGCCTGTGTTGGCTGGCTTACCGCCAAACATGACGGCTTGACCATTAATCACCATTTTAGCGTTAACTTCGGGCTTTAATGATGGGTGGTTGCCAAAACGTCGGACCTTATTGGTTGCCAATTCCACCGCGAGTATGCCGGGATTGGCCAAATCGGCTAAATAAACCCAACCTCTTTCACGGTCTACCACTAAATCCTGAACAAAGCTGTTAGCAGGTGCTATATCCGTTGGCAGAACAATTTTGCTGATTAATTCACCACTGTCGATATCAAAACCCCAAATTCGGGTTTTACCGATATGCAGTCCCATGTCTACGATCCACAAACCGCCTTGCTTATCTTTAGTGATACCCAGTGGTGTATCAATGGTATTTTCACTGTATTGACCTTTTGGGGACTGCACCTTGCTTGATGGCCAAGGTTGATAGCTGTTTGGCCCCGTCACCTCCAGTAGTTGTACACCTTGTTCACCAGCAAACGGGTGGACTGTGGCAAAGACTCTACCGGATTTTGTGGCACTCACATTACCAGGGCGAAAAGGCAGTTCAAGAACGGTTTCTAGCTGAGCAAGAGGGGCTGCCTTTTCGACGTTTTGGTCGGTATTGGTGTTTTCTAATAAACCACAACCTGAAACTACGAGTGTCAGTAGTAGGCCCGTAAACGTTTTTTGCATTGGCAAAACCTTGGATAAATTATTTATCATTTTTTAAAACCTTTTAGCGTTATTTTCAGATTTGTCTCTTTAGATCAGAACCATTGTGTGACCGTCAGGAGCTGTTGCTAAAGCGATAACGATTTACTGTTGAGCATGAGTGATAGTTATCTTGAGTTTGCCCAGTGTTTGTCGATGTCGACGATGGCAATTATTTTATAGCTAAAGCGTCTATTGTCTTCAAAGATAAGTATTATCATAGTATTAACAGCATCATCGCAAACTCAAATAGTCAGTGAATCACAGCTTTTTGTTACTTGCTCAAGCGTCAAATAAAATATAGCGCTGAGAGTGAGTCTTTGTGCTCAAGCGTATTCGATTTTGTCTTCAGCTAAGCGGTTATTTAACTCATGTACATTATAGAGCTAATCTATATAATTAAAAATTGAATATAATTTATAACTGACTTCCAAAATATGAATATTAGAAATCGTGATATTAATCTTCTCTATCTGTTTCAGATTTTGTATCAAGAAGGGCTCGCCTCGATAGCCGCAGAAAGATTGGCGATAAGCCAACCCGCACTGAGCCATAGGCTCAATAAGTTAAGAAAGGAGTTTGACGATCCCTTATTCGTTAGGGGAATAAAAGGCCTGGTTCCAACACCTAAGGCACATGCTATTGCGCCACAAATATCTCGCTTGGTGAGTGAGCTAGAACACTTTTATCAATCTGAATTAGACGTTCCTTTAGATAAAGTGAAAGATGTGATCCATATTTATACAACCGATTATATGGAAAGCATCCTGCTACCTAAATTGCTATCTGAAATTCAAAAAATCATGCCTTTTGTGCAGATTGTGACTCATAATACCCAGGGGAAATTGCCCAGAAAAATGCTAGAAAATGGCCAATGTGATATCGCGATTTCTGGATTTTACTCAGATCTCCCCAGTACTTTTTATCAGCAAAAGTTAAAAGAAGAACGATTGAATGTGTTAGCCAGAAAAGACCATCCAACGATAGGTAACAAATTCAGTCTAGAGACCTATTTAGAATGCAAACATATCGTGACCACACTCACGGGAGATCTCAATGGTGTTGTTGATAAAGCCTTGTCACTGATGGGAAAACAGAGAAATGTTATCTCTGGTATATCAAGCTTTATGATCCCTGCACAGATAGTGAGTCAATCAGATTTTATATTGACTTGTCTCGATTCAGTTGCCGATCAGGCCATGGATCAATTTGCTAACTTACAGCGCTTTAGTAGTCCAGTACAACTAGCGACTGTGAATGTGTTTCAAATTTGGCATGAACGAACCCAGCATGATGCCATAAGGGCGCAGGTTCGAAAAATGATCCATTCTATTCTTGATGAAAATGGCATAGATCGTTGAGGTCAATCCTCTTCAGTATGAAATACTTTTGTTGACTCAAGGACTCAAGGACTCAAGCAAGGACGCTAACATTAAAACCATTTAAACCTTTGTATTATTTGATCGCTTGTTGGCATTATCATGAGGCAGTGAAAGGCAATAAAAGCATAGTAGAGCTTGATAAATATGGGCAGGTGATTGTTTGACGATCCCATTAAAAACTAATATGCTTTTTTTAGACGTCATATCATTTAACTTTCATTCCTGTAAAAGTAAAGGCGGTGAAAGCGAAAAATTCGACACATTAGTAGTGTAAAACAGTAGTGTAAAACGGTTATTAATCCATTTATTAACAGGAACATAATGATGAGTATGAAACAAGTATACGAAAAGAAATTACAGGCGCAATTAGACGAGTGGAGTGCGGAGATCAACAAACTCAGAGCAAAAGCCGACGGTGCAGCAGCTGATAAACAACTTGAATACTATAAAAAAATTGAAGAACTGCAAGCTATGCAGGTAACTGCCACCAATAAGCTTACCGAGCTTAAGAACGCGAGTGACGATGCTTGGGAGGACCTTAAAGTAGGTATTGATAGTGCGTGGGATTCTCTTGGTCATGCATTTAAGTCTGCGACTTCAAGATTCAAGTAAACATCCTTCACTATGGTTGCTAATCATTAAAAGGAGGTTACAAATGAAATCACACGTCTTTGCATTGATATTGGTTGGCATATTGGGTGTGACTCCATTGGGCTATGCCCAAACGGAAAACGCCAATACTTCATTAGAAGAGGTTAAAAAAGAAACGCAGGATTTACTTGCCGCCATCGACTCATATACTGCTGATAAAAGAGATGAGGCGGTTATAAAAGCAAAAGAGGGCCTGAATAAACTGGATAAACGAATCGATACGCTGGAGGCGGCGATTGATCAAAACTGGGACAAAATGAGCGAGGCCGCGCGCAATGAAGCTCGTGAGAACCTTAAGACTGTTCGCAAGCAACGCAATCAAGTTGCCCAATGGTATGGCAGCATGAAAACCAGTTCTGCCAATTCGTGGGACCAGATGAAAAAAGGGTTCTTAGATTCATATAAAGCCCTCGAGGATGCCTGGAGAAAATCTGAAAAAGAATCTAGGCACAAAGAATAAACTGTCATAAACGGGTAGCCGGAGTTATTTAACCTCTCGCGCCCTCAATACCTTGCATGAGGCTCCTCACAGCAGGTTTCCCCTAGGTGTTTACTTCCTTCGCTATTGTTACCAATCGTTATGGCCTATTCATACCTATTCATACCTGTTATTGATGGGGTTTTGCCAGATGCAAGGGATCGAGTATGGCTTTTAGTTCACTTTCGCCCAGTTCGGTTTCTTCAAGTGCAATTTCTAAAACAGATTTATGCTCTGCATCAGCACGCTTGGCAATGTTAGCGGCCATATCGTAGCCCAGTACTGAATTGAGTGCGGTGGCAAGAATGGGGTTTTTCTGCAATGCTTGGGTTAAATTATCGACATTAGGTTGAAACTCGGCAAACACTTTGTCTGTCATGGCTTGGCAGGCATGGGTCAATAAATCGATGCTGGATAGCAACTTATCGGCAATCAGTGGCAGCATGACATTTAACTGAAAATTACCCGATTGAGCCGCGATGGTTATGGTAGCTTCATTACCCATCACTTCAGCGGCAATCATGGCTATGGCTTCGGGGATCACAGGGTTGACCTTGCCGGGCATTATCGATGAGCCCGGTTGCAGCGCCGTTAAGCTAATTTCGTGTAATCCGGCGATAGGGCCGGAATTCATCCAGCGCAAATCATTGGCGATTTTCATTAAGGTGACCGCTAATCCTTTGAGCGCCGAAGCCATGGCTAGAGTGTGATCTTGACTACTCATATACAAGGCCGGGTTTGCCGCCGCTTGCCAGGGATGCGGATCTTGCATTTGCAGGTAGTAACAAGCCAGTTCGGCAAAACGTGGATCGCAATTAACCCCCGTGCCGACGGCTGTGCCGCCCAAAGGTAAATAATTCAAGGTCAGTTCCACCTGCTGGATCCTATCTTGAGCACTGTTGAGTTGTTGTTGCCAACATTGCAGCTCCTGACCTAGGGTGATGGGCATGGCGTCCATTAAATGGGTGCGACCCGTTTTGACCAGATTTGAATGCTGCACAGCCAAATGCTGCAATCTGTCACTCAGAGCCATAATGGCCGGATGCAGTTGCCCCTTTAAACGCCTAACCGTGCTGATGTGAATACAGGCAGGTATGACATCATTGCTGCTTTGACCCATATTGACATGATCATTGGGGTGAACTTTTGCCTGCAAAATGTCGCTGGCGAGGCTGGCAATCACTTCATTAACATTCATATTAGAACTGGTGCCGGAGCCCGTTTGGAATAGGTCAATCGGGAAATGCTGCGAAAAATCAAGCTTTTTACTGGCAGTAATGGCTTGCTGAATGGCTGTTGCCATGGTGCTATCAAGCAAGCCGAGCTGGCTATTGGCTTGTGCTGCTGCTAATTTTATATCGAGTAAGGCGAGTAACGCCGCTACCGGAAAACGCCGTTCAGAAAACTGGAAGTTATCCCGTGCGCGTTGAGTTTGCGCCTGATAATAAACATCCTCTGGTACCTGGATATTACCCATACTGTCATGTTCTATACGCATCTTGCTCATAGGATTTTCCGCGTCGATTTTGATGTGGATATGTTAGGGTGTTAATTAAGCTTAGCATGAAGTGCCACTAAACGTTTACTGGGAGATCAGTGATGAAAAATTCGATGCAATTATTGAAACAGCTTGAAAGTAATGGAAAAAATTTCCGCTATTATAGCTTTGACCGATTAGCCGAACACTATGACTTATCCCGCTTACCCTTTGCGGCAAAAATATTGTTAGAAAATCTTCTGCGTTATGAGAATTCGGAATTTGTCCAGCCAGAGGATATTGACACCTTGGCACGCTGGGATCTGGATAACTGGTCAGAAACTGAAATCGCTTTTGTGCCCTCTAGGGTCATTTTACAGGATTTTACCGGTGTACCTTCGGTAGTCGATTTGGCCGCGATGCGTGATGCTATCGAAACATTAGGGGGTAATGCTGATGCTATTAATCCACTCAATCCGGTTGAGCTGGTTATTGACCATTCCGTTATGGTCGATGTATTTGCCGAAACCGGTGCGATGCAAAAAAATACCGCCATCGAAATCGAGCGTAACCGTGAACGATACCAGTTTCTGCGTTGGGGTCAGCAGGCCTTTGACAACTTTAAAGTGGTGCCGCCAGGGCGCGGTATCGTGCATCAGATCAATCTAGAATATTTGGCTCGGGTGGTCTTTGTCAAAGAAGAGGATGATAACTTATTGTACCCCGACACTTTGGTAGGTACAGATTCTCATACCACCATGATCAACGGCTTGGGCGTACTGGGTTGGGGCGTGGGGGGCATTGAGGCTGAGGCCGCCATGTTAGGCCAACCCGTTACCATGCTGCTACCTGAGATTGTCGGCTTTGAATTTATCGGCAAGTTACCTGCAGGGGTTACGGCCACCGATCTGGTCTTAACGGTCACCGAGCAATTACGTGAATTTGGGGTGGTAGGAAAATTTGTTGAATTTTTTGGTGCAGGGGTCGATCAATTGACCTTAGCCGATCGGGCGACCATTGCCAATATGGCCCCTGAATATGGTGCCACCTGTGGTATTTTCCCGATCGATCAGCAAACTGTAGATTACTTAGCCCTTACTGGTCGTGATCCTGAGCGGATCGAGCTCATAAAGGCTTATCTTAAAGAGATGGACATGTGGGGCAGCGCATCTGAGAACAAAGCCTGTTATCACGCCAGTTTACAATTAGATTTGGGCAGTATTGTGCCCTCTATCGCCGGTCCAAGAAGGCCGCAGGATAGGATTGCACTTGATAAAGCGGGTGTCAGTTTCCGTCAGTGGCTGGACAGCCAGATCCCTGTTAATCAAATCGAAACTGTAGGTAAAGATGAACTGTCAAGCGAAGGTGGTCCCTCAGTGCCGGTCGCTGATGGCAACACTGGTGTTGCCTGCCAGTATCGAGATAAGGACTTTGTCCTCGAAGCGGGCGCGGTGGTGATTGCCGCGATTACCAGTTGTACTAATACCTCCAATCCATCAGTGTTAATCGCCGCCGGATTATTGGCCAGAAATGCCCGCCAAAAAGGTTTACAGGTTAAGCCTTGGGTGAAAACCAGTTTTGCACCTGGCTCGCAGGTGGTGACAGACTATTTAATTAAATCGGGTCTCAATGTCGATTTGGATGCCTTAGGGTTTCAGTTAGTTGGCTACGGTTGTACCACCTGTATTGGCAATTCCGGACCCTTACCTCAGCCCGTCAGCGCAGCGATACAGCAGGGCCGGTTGAAGGTGTGTTCGGTGCTATCGGGCAACCGTAACTTTGATGGCCGTATTCATCCTGAAGTACAAGCTAATTATCTGGCATCGCCGCCCCTTGTGGTGGCGTATGCACTGGCCGGTAATATGAAGGCCGATATGGTCAGTGAATCACTTGGCGATGATGTTGATGGTAAGGCCGTCTATTTAAAAGATATCTGGCCGGACAATCAGGAAATCCAACAGGTCATGGCCAGCGCGGTGCAAAGCGATATGTTTGTGTCCCGTTATGCCGATATTTACAGTGGCGATGCCGACTGGCAAGGACTCGAGGTAGTGCAGAGTCAGAAATATAATTGGCCGGATTCCACCTATGTTAAACAACCGCCATTCTTTGACGGGATCAGCGCTGAGATACCAGCAATAATGGCTATCGACAATGCCCGTTGTTTACTCAAATTGGGTGACTCGGTCACGACCGATCATATTTCACCTGCGGGATCTATTGCCCCAAACAGTCCTGCTGGAGACTATTTACAACAGGCTGGTGTGGCCATTAAGGACTTTAACTCTTACGGTTCGCGCCGCGGAAACCATGAAGTGATGATGCGCGGAACCTTTGCCAATGTAAGACTGAAAAATCTGCTGGCTCCGGGTACTGAGGGCTGCTGGACACGCTTGATGCCTAATGGTGAGTCGATGACAGTTTTTGATGCTGCCATGCACTATCAACAACAGGGCACTCCTTGTATCGTGCTTGCCGGTAAGGAATACGGCACGGGTAGCTCACGAGACTGGGCAGCCAAAGGGCCTGCACTGTTGGGCGTTAAAGCGGTCATTGCCCAGAGTTATGAACGTATTCATCGCTCGAACTTGGTTGGAATGGGTATTTTACCTTTGCAGTTTATGCCAGATGACAGTGCAGAGTCGCTGAAGCTCACTGGTGAAGAGCAATTCAGTATTCCTGCCGTGAGTGCTGGTCAGAAAACCGTCAAGGTAACTGCGACCGACAAAGCGGGTAAGCAAGATTCGTTTGAAGCGAAAATCCGTATTGATACCCCCAATGAGTTCAATTACTACCAACATGGCGGTATTTTGCATTATGTATTGCGCAATCTAGCTAAGTAATCAGGGTTCTACATAAGGTAATCACCCGTTTAAAATAACCTGTAAATAGGCCCAAGTTTAACGACTTGGGCCTATTTGTATTCTGTCGAAATAGAGATGGGCAGCGACGGTTTGTTGTTTAGCCGTTTGGTGACACTGTGCGTCTCGATCAAAGGTTAAATCAGCATGAAAGTAACCACAAATATTAATGCTTTACTTTTTTATTCGAATATTTTGAACGTGTTAGCATGCCTAAGGTTTAATTCTTAGCGTTAAACCATCAATTTTTCTTGAGATTGTGAAATATACACGGCGAATACCGTTCAAAGGAGTTTTTTTTAAATAAAAAAGCATAATATCTTCATTATTTGCGTATAAATGGATTGAGCAATCCATTGATGTAAGTAAACATTAGTCTTGTCAATATATCGTGATAGCATAAAAAACCAGCTAATCTGATATTAACCTTAGGTGTTTCTTGTCCTCCTGCTTGTGGTGTTAAGACTTGGTATTGAACCTCAGATTTAAGATGGTATTGGGTCGGAAGGAGTCTACAGCTGACCTTTAGCAGCCCTATAAAAAGACTTTAATTCACAATGACTAAAAATAATATGAAACATAAAAAATATTTTTTAATCCTTTCAATCATCTTTGCTATTGAATGCTTAGTACTTTCTATATCGCCTTATGATCGAGCCGATTGGGCGCTTGAGAATGTACTGGTCGTCGTATCTGTCATCCTTATTGCTATATCCTATAAGAAATGTCCATTATCGAGAGTCTCTTATGGTTTTATATTTGTATTTATGAGCCTACATGAAAGTAAGCGTCTAGCGAACTACACCTAGCATCGTTAATCTGACTATTTGAAAATACCTGCTCAATGATAAATTCGGAGCAGGCGATGAAAACTTACAGAACAGCTACACAGTGGCTGGAGCTACTTCAGCAACGCAGCAATTTTAAGGGCACTAATATTGAATTCTGCCAACACCATAATGTCGCTATTACCACTTACTATAAACAGCGTGCTTTACAGGCTGAGAACCAGCAAGGACCAAGTTTACCAAAGCCAGGCCTCAGCGCTACTCTCTCATCACGCTTTATTCAGTTAAAACAAACTACCACTGAAGTCTGCGCGCAAACTCATCAAAATGTGGTGCAGTTTGATATCCGCACAGGCCAGTTAATGTTTCCAGCCAATTTAGCAACGAACGATATCGTTGCCATTATTAAAGGGCTAATGGCATGAAGATGTTTGTTGATGTGCCCACCGTTTATTTATGTGCCGATGTGGTCGATTTTCGCAAATCGATTAATGGATTAGCGGCCTTGGTGGAAGCAGAGCTTGAACTACCTGTGCTCAGTGGTGCGCTATTTGTGTTTTGTAATAAAGGCCGCGACAAACTCAAACTGCTGTACTGGGATAACACCGGGTTTGCCCTGTGGTATAAGCGTTTAGATAAACATAAGTTCAAATGGCCTAAACTCATGTCACCCACCATGACATTAACCGAGCAACAATTACACTGGTTATTAGCAGGTTATGATGTGATTGGTCACAGCAAAATTGATGTTGCAGGTAAACAAATACTTTAATTATTACGATCGATTGATGATCATCAAAAGATGTTCAGTTAGCACTGGAAAGCCTTTCATGATGCCTTAAAATAGGCGTTATGAATAATGTACTCGCCCTTCAACAGCGCATCGCTGAGCTGGAAAAACTGCTCGAAAATGAGCGGCAATTATCTTTACAAAAAGATGCGCAAATCGCTGCGTTAGAAGAACGCTGGCGCCTGGCCCAACAAAAACAATTCGGCAAAAGTGCTGAAGGCTTTGTGGGGCAAGGCGAGCTATTCAATGAAGTGGAAGAAATTGTTGAAGCCGCTGAGGCTGAGCAACAATCCATTAGCTATACCCGTAAAAAGCCTGTGCGTAAGCCACTGCCAAAAGACTTACCCCGTGAACAAGTTATCCACGATATTGAAGATAAAACCTGTGATTGCTGTGGCGGTGATCTACATAAAATGGGTGAAGATAAGTCAGAAAAGCTTGAGTTTATACCCGCTCAAATCAAAGTGATTGAGCACATTCGACCTAAGTACGCTTGCCGTCACTGTGATAAATCCTCGACTCACACACCGATAAAGCAAGCCTTAATGCCTGTCATGCCCATCAACAAAGGCATTGCAACAAGCAGTTTGCTCAGTCAGCTTATCACCAGTAAATACCAATATGGGTTACCGCTTTATCGCCAGGAATCGATGTTCAAGCAATACGGTATTGAGCTCAGTCGCCAGACCATGAGCAGCTGGATAGATAAATCAGCCACGCTCTTCGCGCGATTAGTTGCGCGACTTAAAGCCGAGCTGTTAAAGCAACCCACGTTGTTTGCCGATGAAACGCCATTAAAGGTGGTGAAATCCGATAAAGTGAACAGCTACATGTGGGTGTATTGCTCAGGTCGGGATTCACCAGACCCTAATAATCCTATCCCTAATATCGTGCTTTACGACTTCCACAATAGTCGCGCGGCCGCCTGCGTGGTTAATTATCTTGATGGATATCAAGGGTATTTACACGTGGATGGTTATCAGGCCTATGCCAAAACAGAGGCAACGTTAATTGGCTGTTGGGCTCATGCTCGTCGTAAATTTATCGACGCGAAAAAGTTACAAGGGAAAAACAAAACCGGCAAAGCGGATGTGGTATTGAGCCTTATCCAAAAATTGTACGCTGTTGAGTCACGTATTAAAGATAAAAGTGTGGATGATAAATACACGACAAGACAACAAGCCAGTGTGCCTATACTGGACAAGCTAAAAGCATGGCTTGAGCAGAACCAGCCAAATTTAGTGGGCAATGCCAAACTGATTGAGGCGGCTAATTACCTGGCTAATCAATGGCACAAACTCATTCGTTATGTGGATGATGGAAGACTCAGCATCGATAACAATAGAGCTGAACGCGCAGTAAAACCGTTTGTAATAGGCCGAAAGAATTGGTTATTTAGCCAAACGGCTAACGGTGCACATGCAAGTGCAACGCTTTACAGTATTGTGGAAACCGCCAAAATAAATGGTCTAATCCCATTTGATTACATCATGGTTTGCCTTGATGAGCTGTGTAAACCAGAACCCAATATCGATAGCTTGTTACCATGGAATGTTAAACAATAGGTGTGGTTCGCTAGACGGTTACACATGAAATAGGTTCATATTATACTTATTCTAATGTTCCTTATGATGCATTTTTAACGTCGTATTTTAATTTTAGCCTTAATGAATATATGGGATGGACCAGGAATAATTTTGATAGATTGATTCATCTTTTATACGGCCTTTTATTGGCATACCCTATCAGAGAGTTGTATTGCCGAATTGCTGGTATGAAAGGATTTTGGAGCTATCTTGCTCCTTTAAATCTCATTATGGCAACCTCGATGCTATATGAACTGGTTGAGTGGGGCGCCGCAGAGGCATTTGGTGGAGACATAGGGATGGCGTATTTGGGGACGCAGGGCGATATTTGGGATGCACATAAAGATATGGCATTGGCAAGTCTTGGCGCATTGATAGCTATGGCGATTACCCTTTATATCAATTCACGTATTCAGAAAGACTTTGGTGAAGAATGGCAATTAAGTTTGAAACTAAAATTTTAAAATAAAGAGTAAGGGATGTTAAGTGGAAAGAGAGCGTCCTAGTTTGAATTAGCCATACCACACACATTTCTTTAGCTAGACTCAATCTATTGATAAATGTCATTTAAGTTGAGTGTTTGAAAGCCTCGCAAGGCTATCGCAATCAATGCTGAAAAAGACTGTGTTATTGATTAGAAGAATGGGTGATGAGATGGACGTCCCCAACAATCCTGACACAGGGGCCTAGCGCCATTTTGCTGGCATTAGCGTTAAGTACCTTTCTTTTGGGATTATCGGCGTCTTCGATGATGCCAATGCTGCCATAAATCAACGAAATATTTTCCTCATCATCACAGAGCGGTTGTGCTATTAGTGTTTACGGGATAGGCCGTTGGGTATGCCTATTTTAATGCTGATCACGGCTACCATAGAAAATGCCATTTTTAGCTGTTTTCTGACATTAATTTTTATCTCTAACGGCTTAAGTGCCATGGCGACATCACTTGAACAGCCAATTGTATTTCGTTTTTTTAAGTGGTCTACCTCTCGGAGTTTATTGTGGTGCCGCTATAGTACTTGCGGCCGATATTGCTGCCTTAAACATCACCGGAATCGCAATAGTGTGTTCCATTATATTTCCCCTCGCTTATGTCCGTGCCTACGATAATATTTGGTTATTGTATAGGCTGATTTTATTTATTGGCTGCAGTGTAGGATTAGCCGCATTAATTCAAGCATTACTGATGGATATATCGCCAAATGATCAGGTCATGATCGGTGCTTGAGTGCAATGTTCCGGCCCTTGGGTGGACGGCATTGTTATCGCACAAAGTGCACTGCTAACGAGATGGGTTATTTGCCTGCGGCTTAATGATGTGGCTGTTGAGCTCTCTTCAAAGAATAAAAAAAGCTCAATTAAAGCAGTACTCATCATAATCACATTGTCGATGAAATTGCGCTTAATGGGCCAATATAATCACCTTAGAAAATGATTTACCTTAGCGGATGAATACGCTGCCAAGCTGGTCTCTTGTTTAGACTATGGATAACTCGGTTGCGGATCCATGATCCGCAGTACACTTTGATTGGGTAACTAACACAAGCTATCGATTAATATATGGTAAGTTTTTGTTCGCATACTCTGTCTTCCTCTTGCTTTGACTATTCTCTACTTTTCAATAGTTTTTGTTAGAAAAATTGATCCACTTTTCAATAATTACTTTCTCCCAATAAGGGGCATTATTAAAGAATATGAACTAAAATAATATGCAGGAATTAACATAATATATAAGCAGCTAAGTTAACCAAGTAAGACCCTTATATTAACCAAATTACACCCTTATATTAACCAAGAAATATCCTTAGATTAACCAAGGAATAGCCTTATATCAAGCAAAGAACAGCCTTGTATTACCTAGTTAAAACCTTTGCTTTCAAGTGGTTATAATTTTTCAAGGGTAAGTATACATTGACAAATAGGTCAGTTAGGGATTATTGTATACAAAAATATTTAGCAAATGTACCGTAAATATTTAACCTCGCAGGATCTATTCATGTGCTTTTTATGTAGAGTTTGTGCAATAAAGCAGAGCGACGTAAATGAGCGTAATGGAAGAAAATGATATGGAAAAAATAGTTATAAAAAACCTCTATAAGGTTTTTGGTTCCGAGCCTCGCAAAGGGGTAAAGTTACTGGAACAAGGGAAAAGCAAAGAAGAAATTTACGAACAGACAGGACTTACTGTTGCTGTGCAAGGTGCAAGCTTTGAAGTGAATAAAGGTGAAATTTTTGTCGTTATGGGTCTGTCCGGTTCAGGAAAATCAACGCTCGTACGAATGCTGAACAGGCTTATTGAACCAACATCTGGAGAGGTGTTAGTTGATGGTGAAGATATTCTCAAAATGAGCAAGGATGAGCTAGTAAGGTTCCGCAGAAGTAAAACCAGCATGGTTTTTCAGTCCTTCGCTCTTATGCCTCATCAGACCGTGTTGGAGAATGCTGCATTTGGCCTCGAACTTGATGGTATGGATAAGAAAGAGCGTGAGGAGCGAGCCTTAGATGCTTTGAAACAAGTCGGACTTGAAGGCTTGGAGAATGCATATCCAAATGAATTAAGTGGTGGTATGCAGCAGCGGGTCGGATTGGCGCGTGGCCTCGCTGTAGATCCGGAAATCCTGCTCATGGATGAGGCCTTTTCGGCGCTTGATCCTCTTATCAAAACAGAGATGCAGGATGAACTGCTGAAACTCCAAGATCGGCATGAGCGCACTATCATTTTTATCTCCCATGATCTAGACGAAGCATTACGGATCGGTGACCGAATTGCCATTATGCAGGGCGGGCGAGTCATTCAAGTGGGGACGCCAGAAGAGATTCTGCAGAACCCTGCTGACGATTATGTCCGGGCATTTTTCCGGGGCGTGGATCCAACCGGTGTTATTTCCGCCGGGGACATTGTTCGCGATAGCCAGCCAACGGTCGTCTGGCATACTAAAGCAGGCAGCCCGCGAGCCACCTTGGAAATGTTGAGCATGAAAGATCGAGAATTTGCCTATGTTCTTGACTCAGAACATCGGTTTTTGGGTGTTGTCTCTTCAGATTCACTGCGCGACGTTATTGATAAAGGTAATGGTACCAGCAAACTTGAACATGCTTTTCTGGGCGATGCAGAATCAGTTCAGGAAACCGATAGTCTCCAGGATATCTTGCCACTGGTAGCATCACATGCTTGGCCTATTCCGGTAGTAAATTCAGAACGTAGATATCGCGGCGTTGTTTCTAAAAACCTCTTCCTTCGCACCTTGAATCGTGCAGAGAAGGGGACCTATTTTGAGCAGTCAGCACCCTAGAATACTTTCTTCAGGAGTTTTATATAATGTTCAGTTTTGATGAAAGAGTGATTCCCTTGGATGTTTGGATCACCAGTTTTGTTGACTGGTTGGTTGAAGGATATCGATGGTTCTTCCAAATGATCAAGTGGCCAGTAGATTTTATTCTGTCCGGCGTATCGGACGGTCTATTGGCAACTCCGCCTCTCCTTGTTGTTGTGGTGTTTGCCATTATTGCTTGGCGGGTTTCAGGTTTTAAACTTGCGGGGTTTACGGTCGCATCATTAGTTCTCATCGGTCTACTTGGATTTTGGCCAGAAACCATGATAACCCTTGCCATGGTCTTTTCATCAGTTGTGTTCTGCACCGTTGTTGGGGTGCCATTTGGCATATGGGCTGGTCGCAGTGATCGTGTGAATAACATTCTACGGCCAGTTTTGGACGCGATGCAGACAACGCCAGCCTTTGTTTATCTGGTACCCATAGTGATGCTTTTTTCCATTGGCAATACAGCCGGTGTTCTGGCAACCATAATTTTTGCCTTGCCACCGCTCGTCAGATTGACGAGTCTTGGTATCAGGCAGGTGCATCCAGAGTTGGTCGAGGCTGCGCTCGCCTTTGGGGCAACAAGTTCGCAGGTTTTGCTTAAAGTTCAGATACCACTCGCTCTGCCGACCATCATGGCGGGCCTTAATCAGACCATCATGATGTCGCTTTCCATGGTGGTGATTGCCGCTATGATTGGCGCAGGAGGCCTCGGGGCACCTGTCGTTCTCGGCTTGAATACACTCGATATTGGTCTAGCCACCGTTGGCGGTCTAGCGATTGTTTTATTAGCAATCATTCTAGATAGAATAACCCAATCAATGGCAACCAAAAAAAAATAAGGACGGAAAATGATACTTAAAAAAGTAGTAATTGGTGCAGCTTTAGCTGCAATGACAATGACAGGGGCAGTTCTTGCCGATAATCACCAGCCAGGAGAAGGCGTTACCGTTAAACCTGCGCGAGCCACGTGGGATACCGGATTTTTTCAGGAAGCACTTGTGGCACGAGGTCTTGAGACTCTTGGCTATGATGTGGAAAAACCCAAAACGCTGGTGAATCCGATCTTTTACAAAACAGTGACTCTCGGTGATATTGATTATTGGACCAATGGTTGGTTTCCAATGCATAACGATCAACTACCGAACAATTTCGATGAAAAGGCTGAAAAGATTGGTTATGTAATGAAAGCCGGTGGTCTAGGGGGTTATTTAGTGTCTAAAAAAGACGCAGACAAATATAATATTACCTCCCTTGAAGATTTTAAACGCCCAGAGGTGAAGAAAGCATTTGATACCAATGGTGATGGTAAAGCCGATCTGACTGCCTGTCCTCCAGGTTGGGGATGTGAAAAAATAATCACCCACCATATGGATGTATACGGTCTCAAAGATTCTATCAATCCGGTGCAAGCTTCATATGCAGCAGGAATGGCATCAGCGATGGCGGGTTATAAAAATGGTGGACCAATATTTTTCTATACTTGGGCACCAAACTGGACCATTTTCAAACTGAAGCCAGGCAAGGACGTAGTCTGGATAAACGTGCCTGAAATTAATCCAACAAAAGCCCAAAGTGTTGCCGTTGAACGGATGACGATAAGTGGGCTTGAAGGCGCGGTTTCTGACCCGGTAAAACTTGGTTTTGTTGCTTCTGACATCCAAATAGTCGCCAACAAAAAATTCACCAAGCAGAATCCTGCAGCAAGGAAATTTTTTGAGGTCTTTACCCTGCAGCTTGCCGACGTCAACGAACAGAACACTCGGATGAACGATGGTGAAAAGAGTGCGCAGGACATTCAAGGCCACGTAGATGAGTGGATTGCCAAAAACCAAGATACATGGAACGGTTGGCTTACTGAAGCACGCAACGCTGCGAAGTAGCCTCAACCTACAATAGCTTATTTATAACCCGGAGCACACGTACAGTGCTTGCGGGTTATTTTTTTTCACAAAAACCAATTGTTTCGTCAAATGTTTGGACCTGCTTTCAAGCAAGAGTACAACGCTGATAATGATGTAGCCCTTTAAGAGGGAATGATGTTTTTTCAACGAAACAAGCCTAAGTTCTGAACATATTTTTCAAATTCAACACATTATTTAAAATATAACCCATAAGAAAAATGAATGTGCTTAATTAAGTTCAAAGGCACAGGTCTATTATTGGCAATCATTTAAAGAGAATGACCCAATCTATGGCAACAAAAAAATAAGGAACGAAAATGAGAATTAAGCAAGTAATAATGGGTGTAGCTTTAGCTGCAATGACCATGACCGGGTCAGCAGCTCTTGCCGATAATCACCAGCCAGGAGAAGGCATAACCGTCAAACCTGCACGGGCCACGTGGGACACCGGCTTTTTTCAGGAAGCTCTGGTGCGACGAGGTCTTGAAACTCTTGGGTATGATGTGGAAAAACCTAAAGATCTGTCGAATCCGATCTTTTACAAAACACTGACTCTCGGTGATGTAGATTACTGGACCAATGGCTGGTTTCCAAATCATGACGGCCAGATGCCGAAAGGGTTTTACGACAAAGGTGAGAAAGTTGGTTATGTTGTTAAGGCCGGTGGTCTGCAGGGCTATTTGGTGTCTAAAAAAGAGGCAGATAAATATAATATTACCTCTCTGGAGGATTTTAAACGTCCTGAGGTGAAAAAAGCATTTGATACCAATGGTGATGGCAAAGCCGATTTGACCGCTTGCCCTCCAGGCTGGGGATGTGAAAAAGTTATCAGCCACCATATGGATGTATACGATCTCAAAGATGCTATCAATCCGGTGACCGCTTCATATGCAGCAGGAATGGCATCAGCGATGGCGGGTTATAACAATGGTGAACCAATATTCTTCTATACTTGGGCACCAAACTGGACCATTTTCAAACTGAAGCCAGGCAAGGACGTTGTCTGGATAAACGTGCCTGAAATTAAGCCATCCGAAGCTCAACGTTCTGGTGTTGAACGGATGACAGTAAGTGGAATTGAAGGTGCGGTTTCTGACCCGGTAAAACTTGGTTTTGTTGTTTCTGACATCCAGATAGTCGCCAACAAAAAATTCACTAAGCAGAATCCGGCAGCAAGGAAATTTTTTGAGGTATTCACTCTGCCACTTGGCGATATCAACGAACAAAACACTCGGATGAACGAAGGCGAAAAGAGTACGCAGGATATTCAAGGCCACGTGGATGAGTGGATTGCCAAAAACCAAGATAAATGGAACGGTTGGCTTACTGAAGCACGCAACGCGGCTAAATAGTCTCAACCAGCAATAGCTTATGTGTAACCCGCAGCACACGTACCGTGCTTGCGGGTTATTTTTTTCACAAAAAAGCAGGTGTTTGGTGAAACGTATGCAACCGCTTTTTAAAAGGTACAAAGCTAATAAGTATGTAGCCCTTTAAAAGGCAATGATCGATCAAAGAAACAAGCCTAAGTTGTTTTCATTTTTTTGAACTCAACACATTATTTTAAAATATAAATCATAACAAAAATAAAGATGCTTATTTAAGTCCAAAGGTACAGGTCTACCAGTGCTTAATCATGTCACCAAAGGTTGTTCTATTTGATCACAGTATTTAGAAATATATAAGCCAAGTAACGCCAACTGGGCAACTGATTTGGGTGTTACCGTATATTCTATTGTGATACTTTTGCAAATCAATATCCCTTGAGTTAGACCTTGTGATCGAACTTATTTCAGCCTCTTTCTGTGTTAGATCTGTTACTCACCGACAATATATATATCAATTTGCGATATGTTTTTTATGTGAGAAATAGTCCTTTAAGGCCAATTTAAATGAACCACAGCACTCTGATGTTGCAAAATATCGTTGATCGGGACTGGTCTACCGATCCCATAACCTTGGGCGAAATCGACTCCCATTTCCTGTAATCGCTGCCTGATAGCATCATTCTCAACAAACTCAGCAATCGTTTTCATACCCATGACATGACCAATATCATTGATTGATTTAACCATAGCTTCATCGATCGGATCGTCCAAAATATCTTTAACGAACATACCGTCGATCTTCAATGTACTCACAGGTAAATTTTTCAAGTAGGCAAATGAAGATAAACCACTGCCAAAATCATCCAACGCAAACTCACATAATGTTTTGATAAATACGGTCGCATCTCTCAAATTACTAATTGCAGCAGTTTCTGTTATTTCAAACTTGATCATACTTGGCGGTAAATTATGTAATCTGATTTGCTGCATAATATGGCTGAGCAGCGTGTGACTCCCTAATGATGCTCCTGACAAGTTGATAGCTAAATGATCAACATTATCTAAATGTTTAAAATGCAGTTCCATCCAAGAAAATGTATGATCAACTACCCAACGGTCTACCGCTTCTGACAAGTTATAGCGTTCTGCGGCAGGTAGAAATGCGCCAGGGGGAGCTATTTCTCCGCTTCGAGTGCGCAATCGGAGTAATACCTCATAGATACGCTTTTGCGATGGGTCTGAGAGCGACACAATAGGCTGTGCATAGAGTTCAAATCTATTTTCATTTAACGCATCTTTTAGCTCATTAACCCAACGGAATTCACCATCGCGTTTGGCTAACAACTCATCCTCTGAATGATAGATATGGATACGGCCTAATATCGCTGCTTTTTGACTTAAATAAGATCGTGTTTTTGCCACATTGGATCGCAGTTCAGCAACAGCTGCCGTAACTGCTTGGCGATGAACGGTTCAATTTTTTGCTTTGAGCCTGGCCAATGTACAAACTTGCCTTTTGACAACCGCTTGGTCATCAACCAAAAGCCGCTGCCATCATATGATAATGCACGCACCTTGGTTTTATTTCGGTTAATAAAGACGAACACCGAGCCAGAGCGAGGGTTAGCCGCTAATGTATAACGGCATAGTGCCGCTAAACCATCCATTCCCTGACGAAAGTCGACAGGTGCAATGGCGATTAAGATATGCGTCTCAGCGGTAAGATGTATCATGATTTCAACGCCCTGATCAGCGAAATAAGGGTTTGTATATCATCAACGCCAGATAAAGTCATGGTATCTCCGTGAGCAAATTGGAGCGCTACGTTAAAAGTGGTTTGAGCAGATGAGGTTGAAATGGGTAGGTGCACAAACTGGTGGGGACTGAGTTGAGGGTTTACGCTATTTCGCCACTGTTTAAGCTGGCCGCCACTAATCCGTAGTGCGGATGTTATTTTGCTAGAAGAATAATGTTCGAGTAATCCGACGGCGTGTTCACGCAATGTATTGGGGGTTGGAGCTTGACGACTATTCCTGTTGCTACGCCAGCATTCAAAAGCTGTTGTGAGGGTTGATAAGGGATCTAATGTTGACATGATTGCATCCTGATTATTGAGTTGCGATCATTAAATCAGTTTACAAGATAGAAGTTGAACTATGCTGCCGTAAGCTCACATACAGTTGGCATTCTACCCTGCCCTGTCCAAGTGACAGTTTCGCCCTCAACTACGATTGAATATTTAGCGGGACGTGGTGCTCTTGTGCTTTTTACTTTAGCAGCAACACCGCCAAGATCACCAAGTGACAAACCAGCTGACTCAATCATCTTCTGAAGCTCTGCAATTTTCGCGATACGCTCAGCATTTGCTTCAGCTTCAGCACTCGCTTCTTCTTCTCTTTCAGCAACGATCTTGCCTAACTTTTCGTACACATCTTTTAGTTCTGCAACAGATAACTCTTTAACCGAAGCTTTTAAACGACGAGCATGAGTTAAGCTCTCTAAAAATTCAGACATTGTATTTCCCTGATAAGTTTATATTGCAGCAATATAACTGATTTTCAATTTGTAATGAATACACAAAGAGATTCAATTTTAATAATTATTAAAGTGGTCAAATTCCATTGCTTCCAATTATTCCTATTACAGCCCTCGTATAGATAAGTAGGGAGATATGCTCTTGCTAAAATGGGTCTTCAACCCCGTGTTAGTCTGCTCGATAAGCATGACCGGCAGCCCGATTGCATTGGCAATATTTATCGACTGTTCTACACTCAAGATCATCATAGCAGTCGCAAAACCATCGGCTACGGCGCACTGCTGGTGAAGCACGGTCGCCGAAACCAGACTATTTTCAGCCGGTATCCCGGTTGTCGGATCGATAATGTGACTCAACTGTCTATCACCGCTCTCGATATAATTAACATAGCTACCCGAGGTCGCCATAGACATATCTTTAAGATTGATCAGTTGCTGTATCTCCAGGCTAAACTTCTCTGGACGAGTAACAGCAACGGTCCAGTCTCTGCCTCTGACACTAACTCCGCGAGTCCGCACCTCTCCGCCTATCTCGACCAGATAATTAAGTACACCCGCACCATCGAGTATCTTGGCAACACGATCCACGCCATATCCTTTCGCCACAGCCGAAGGATTTATCTCTAGCCCTCGAATCACTTTCGTAATGGCTTTCGAGCTCAGGGTAAATCCATCCATGCCTGTTTTCGATCGAGCCAACTCCAGCTGACCACGATCTTTATTCTGCAGATCTCTGGCCTTAACACCAAACCCCCAGAACTCAATCACTGGCCCTAATGTCACATCGAACGCCCCATAGGTTTGTGAAGATATCGTCTTTGAAATCTGTAATACATCCCTTAGACGCTCAGATACCAGAATAGGGTTTCCAGTATCATTTAAATTCAATATAGATATTTCAGAATCTGAACGATAAACTGACAGAGCGCTATTCACTCGCTCCAGTTCCTGCTCCACTAATACCTTTATCTGCTGTTTCGTTGCTAGATTATTCTGCAGGCGCAACTGTATCGTGTAGGTCGTCCCCATCGTATTACCGGTTATCTGCTCGATATTGATATGCGCCCATGCCCGAGACTGGAACATATATGACACCAACAAGCACATCGTTAGGAGTTTCACACAAAGTTTCATATTAGCCTTCAAAACATTCCTTATACTCAAAATAAGTATTCCGTTCAACTTAGTTGAACGGAATACTTATTTTAAGCAGAAGCTATCGATTATTGTGCGGCAGCTTCTTTACCTGCAATACGGCCAAACACGGTAATATCGGTAATGGCATTACCACCCAAGCGGTTCGAACCATGGGTCATACCGGTAACTTCACCAGCTGCGAATAAACCAGCAATAACCTTACCTTGTGTATCTAATACACGAGTATGGGTATCTGTCATCAAGCCACCCATAGTGTGATGAACAGAGGGCTTAGCCACCAGCATATAGAATGGAGGCTTCATGATAGTTTTTAGTCCACCACGATGATGGAACTCTTTATCATCACCCGCTTTAGCAAACTGATTTACACGTCCAACCTGAGCCATCAGCGCTTTTTCATCAACACCGAACTTTTGAGCCAACTCTTCGATTGAGTCTGCCTTAAACATCATGCCTTTACGGTTAAGCTCGGCGAACTCATCCTTATGCACACCGACAACACCGGCAATATCTTCAATCTCACTCCCCCAAAGTACATAAGTCTGCTGATCGGTCTGGGCCAGAATTGCACGGCTGATAACATCACGACGCTCTAGTTCTTCGACGAAACGATGACCTTCCTTATTCACCAGCAAGGCACCGAAGAAGCGCGAGTCGGCGATCAAAGAGATCGCTCCACTATCGATATGACAGATAGGATAAGTCTGGATAGACTTCATGTTATGTGTTTGAGCGTTAAGCTTCTCGGCCATCACGATACCGTCACCCATGATCCCACGAGCATTAGTTGTACCGTAGCGGCTATCCAGTTCAGGGACATACTTGGTGCGCATCGCAACATTAGCACCAAAACCACCGGTTGCCATAATCACGCCACGCTTGGCGTAATAAGTGAGTTGCTGTCCATTCTTCTCAGCTTCAACACCGATCACTCGTCCATTTTGATCTTTAATCAGCGCTGTTGCTGTCGTACGGGTATGGATAGGGATCTGCAGTTCATCCGTTTTTGCCATAAACTTACTGATCCACTCCGCGCCAGTATGGTTACGTGGGATCAGTGCACGCTTAACGCTGTGACCACCAAATTGGAATAGCTGATCCTTGTAAAAATCGACCTTAATATAATCCCTTAGCCACTCTGCGGCTGGTAATGCTTGCTCGGCCAAAATCTGTACCATCTCAGGATCACCCAAATAGTCACCGCCCTTTAGGGTATCCTTGACAAACAGATCGATACTGTCTTCGATGCCCATCTTCTTCTGGACCCAGTTACCTGGCACGTTCATCTGACCACCGGTGATCAAGCTGTTACCACCAACCGTTGGCATTTTTTCGATAATCACTACGCTAGCACCAGCATTTTTAGCCGTGATCGCGGCGCTGAAACCTGCACCGCCTGAACCTATGATAACGACATCGAAATTTTGTTCACTGGCAACTAGTTCTGCCGATTTATCACTGCTCTTGACCATACCGGCAACTAAGGTAACGCCAGCTGTGGTAAGAGAGCTCTCAACAGCCTTTCTAAATGCACCACTGGTAATCGTCGCGCCACTGATGCCATCGACCTCGGTACTGTTATTGGCAATCATTGCATCTTTCATTTCGGTAAATACCGACGCCGCCAATACCTTATTTTCATTCTGTTTCAGGATACTGATATCGACAAACTTGCCATTTTTAGTTTCGGTCTGAACCTGAATTTCTCCATGCTTACCGAATGCAGAACCTTCGCTCTTCGTTAACTGGTCGCTCTCTTTAAGTGAGCAGCCCATGACCAGAGCGACAATTGCACTGGCGATAATTGTTTTTTTAATCACTTTATTATTCCTATTAGATCAATCCGATATTAGAAGGTAAAACCAACCGCTACGCCATATTCGATGCCATCATTAGGCGCTGATCCCCAGCTATCGAAATGGGTCATGTGCAACTTGGTATAGAATGACTCCGTCATACTTGTCTTTAATGTGGTGATGAGCTGATGTCCGTAGCTGTCATAACCTAAGGTGCTCATATGGTCTTCATCACGGTCGATCTGCCCTTCATAGTTGACAGATATCGAATGCTTAAGCCCCATTACAGAAAATGGGTAACTGGCATTAATCACCGCTGCATAACCACTAATCCCATCAAAATTTTCCCCGGTTGGATCAAAATGAGCAACAGAGTAGTTCAGACCGATACCGGCATTGATAAAGAGATCGCCATACTTACGGTTAGTGGTCACACCCAGATATAGGTTGTCTTCCATCACTGTACGGTTAGAGACCAAGAAATTCTGTCCCCATAAGTTATAACTTGTATCAGAGATCTGCTTATCAATAATAAACAGGGACTTTACGGTCAGCTTTCCATCTGCACCGTGTTGAGCTTCTTTCATCTCACCCGGGTTCTCAAGCTTCACATAAGCCAATAGCGTGCCCCAGTCTGCTTTATTAAAATGTGTCAATTTAACAAAAGGTTGGTCATATGCCCCACCGTTATCAGACTTAGTATCAGAGGTGTACGCCTTATATCCCAAATCGACTGATGTTGCTGACATTGCAGGTGCTATCACTAAAGCGGCTAATGCTGTGACAAGTTGCTTTTTCATCAAAATATTCCTTATTTGTAAGATTTCCATATAGGATAAATGAATAATTAATATTCTTTGTGAGCCAGATCTTGTAATAGTTTTAGTTCATTTAATGTGTGTGGGTTAGAGAAGTAAAACTGCCAAAAATACGTTTAAATATAAAAATGAAAATATATAAATAATAACCATGTGAAAATTACGTCAAAATATCGAACGTCATAAATAAATATATCTAAGCCATAAATAAAAATTAAGTCACTTATTAAATAAGTAACATTTAAATCTAAATATAAGAATAAATATGGAATTAACAGTCAGTGATAAGAATAAAATTTTAGAGAGGGTGTTAAGACAATGAAGTGCGTTTAGAGACTCTCACTTCAATATAGTGGACACTCCATGCCAACTAGCAAACTGTCATAATCAAGATAAGACTCAGATCAAGTGGGCCGTATGATGAGCATAGCCCTGAAGGAGTTATGGTCATTACTGGTTGAATATTGCCAATTGAGCTGTTTTGCTAACCGTTCTACCAACATCAATCCCAGACCAAAGCCGCTGGAGTTATGCAGGGACAAGGGATTAATAATATCGATTCGATTGCCAGTCTGAACAATAGAGATACCTTTAGCGCCATGCTCTAAACTATTGCGCACCAAGTTGTTCAAAACGATAGTCAGCGGCTCCTTGAGTACGAACAATTCAGTTTCATCGCACTTTAGATCGACCGGGACATCACTCCCTTGAGCGAACTTTTGATCATAGATGATACTCTCCAACAACTTTGCCAACTTCACATTACTGCTGTCCATCGGGCTACAGTCAGAACTCATTAACCAAAGTAGTGTCTCGGTAATCGATTGCATCTGAGTTGTTGCCTGACTGGCATGTAAGGTAGGGCCTGTGAGTTGCCCTTGTTGCAGGGTCAGAATATCGAATGAAGACTGACATATGGCGATAGGCGTTCTGAGCTCATGGCTTGCAAAGCGCAGGAATGAGAGCTCCCGCTGTTGTGCCTCTTTGAGCTGTTTGATTGAACTATCCAAGGCATCGACTATCGACTGAAGTTCGGCATAGCATTGTTTAGGAAAACGTAATTGCTGCATATTTTGCCAATCATGCTGCTTTATCGCGCGGCTGATCTGATGAACCGGCGAAATCACGCGGCTCTGTAGATACCAGGCCAGAATAGCGTTTACGGTGAATGTCATGATAACTAGCAGGCAGATAGCGGCCATATTTTTCGGCGCAAATTCAAGATCGTGTGTTGCATTATAATGTAGCCAAACATAGCTCTCTTTACCGTTATCTCCCTGATGCAACATCAGGGCATCGATAAACTGCCCATCAGTATGCTGGTGTTTTACATTTTGTGGAGCATCAGGAGCAACGCCTCCATTAATCGTCTTAACCCTATTAGGTACCGACTCCCAACTGGGAAATACTGTGAGATTGTCTGTTTGAAATGTTTTATTTTTGGGAGTGGTATAGAGCTCAGCCGCTTGAGCCGCATTGCTCATGGTAATTTCATGCATGCTGAACATACCTGTACACATCATGCACAAGGGGATAAAACTATTGATGATTAAGGTTATCGCCAGAAAACATAAGCCATACACCTGGTAAACACGTTTCAAACTGAGCTTAGGCTTCATCTGTGACTACCTTCAAACATAAGCCTATTCCCCTAATCGTATGGATAAGTTTTTGCTCGAATGGCTTATCGACAATTTTCCGCAGCAGATGAATGTGGCTACGCAAGCTATCGCTATCTGGCAAACTATCGGGCCACAGCATCCGTTCGATCTCCTCCCGCTCGACAGTTTCAGGGCTCCGACGGGCCAATAGAGTCAGGATCTGCCATCCAGTGCGAGATAGTAACAATAACTGTCCCTTTCTGTGCACATGATGTCTGGCAAAATCAAATTCAAGATCACCGATGGTAAGTATTTTCGGTGACGGACGCCTCTGAGATACGACCCTAAGACGCGCAACTAACTCAGCCATGGCAAAAGGTTTAACCAGATAGTCATCAGCGCCGACCTCAAAACCTGACAACCTATCCTGTAGTGTGCTCCTCGCGGTAAGCATAATGATCGGTGAGATTATGCACTGATCTTTCCACTTTTTACATGCGGTAATACCATCGCCATCGGGCAAGTTCAGATCGAGAATTATCGCGTCGAAAGTTAGACCGAATATGAGCTGTTCAGCTTGAGTGAGTGTCTCTGCATAATCACACTCGATCTCATTGAGCTCCAAATAATGAATAATATTCTTGGCCAGCAGGCGATTATCTTCGACGAGGAGAACTAACATGCGCTATATAATTTCCAGTTGATGTGCTATATGAACTAAATTAGCCCTGTTACTGGCTGACAATTTATTTCTTATGGATTCAAGATGATATTCCACACCGCGAACAGTAATATGAAGCTCCTGTGAGATTTCATGATTATGGAGTCCCGTCGCTGCCATTTTCAGTGCCTTGATTGCCGTTTGGTTAAATAAGTTACATTGCCGAAAAGGGTTTATTTCATTATGAAAATGCTCAAATAGACTCATCTGAGCTTGTTTAAGTGTGGTCTCTAAACCAATAAAATTTATTTCATCGTAGGTGTGTTTAGATAGCAGGGTAAACCTACCAGCCCAGGCATCCGATGCAAAGTGTTTCAGCGGCCAACTCAAGACAGTGTTGACGCCATAACGATTAAAGAGTTTTTGAGCTTTATTCGGCTGGCCATTTTCGCATAGAATATAACAATAAGGGGATTCGAGTCGCAAGGCTTCGCCAAAGTTAATGTCCGTAGGCGCGACGCGTGTCACGTATTGTTCATGTAGCTGCTGAACCTTTGGTGATGAAGCTAACACACCACCACGACCTCGAAGTATCCTTCGGGTCAACAAGCTCTTTCGGCTGTTCTGTAGATAGTCTTGATAGGCACTAATGGCGATTCCCTGGAACCAGAATCCTGCGAAGCCATGCTCGGCAAAAGTAGGCTTCATGCTATTGAGAATACTATCTGCCAGAAACCTGCTTTGAGCGGGTTCGCTTTCCGACAATAGTGTTATTTTTTCCATTTTACCGCCATCTCATACTCAATCAGAACTATTCACGATGACTTTCAGTCCAAAGTTACCTGAAAACAGTGACGAAAACCAAGTTGACTCAATTTAGGATTACAATTTGTTAAACTTATGGCTGTAATCTTACTCAAATAGCGGTAACCGATACAGTTTAATAATGAGGATGTTTTAACTACACAACAAAAACAAAAAAATTAAATTTTTGACCTCCTATTTTGACGTAATTTTGACATGTCATATTTTATATTTATCAAATTGGATTGAATACTCGATTCAACATTAAATATATATCCGTGATGATTGCCATCCTTGCGTACTTTTTTTACTAAATCCATTCAGATTCGGCATGCTGATATGATTTTCATATTTTATTGAATACTGCTGATGTCATATCAACAGGCTAGGCCAAATTATATTTGTAAGTTTATTTTTAGGTTGGCAACATTCACGGCTGGCAGAAAGTAGCGGATATGGATTACACATTTATTTAAAAAAACACCACAACTCGTAATATATTCAAGCTCATGTGGCTAAGCTGGGTGAGATCGCGAACGTTTTACGTACAGGATTAGTATATTTTTAAAACTTAATTTGTTCAGTACGCCATCACTTCATGAATAATTTAAAGTGATTCAGTATTTAAATTATTCATTATGAGTAAAAAACGCACACTCAAGCGGTCACCCTGTGTGGCTAATGCAGGACAAATTATTTGCTCCGTGATCGTTGTATATCGGGAAAGCATCTTCACTAATCCTTGCATCGAGGATCCGGCGCATTGATTCTATCCCCGCGCGCGCTGACGGCTATTGCTTGTACTGTACTATGCTCAAGAACTAATATTATATGAAGTGTTATATGCTGCGAGGTAATAATTTAAATCAACATAACCAAAAAATCGATTGATAAATTTTAACTACACTATAGTTATTAGAACAGTTAAAAACAATAATTGAGGAAAACAAGGATGTTGATTATCAAATTTATTTTATTGTGTTCAATCGTATTTGTATCCACGTTACCGGCGTTTTTCAAGACAGTTGTCGCCTAAATTGTTAAGCAGCTTCTTTGTGTTGCTCTGGATTTAACTCCACAGCGCCTATTGGCTGCCAGTTTCGCTCTTCTTTTGACCATCGCTCTGGATGTTCATTTCTTTTTGTCTGATACAACGCTTTTCGCTTCGCCAGTATTCCAACATCAAGACCATCATGCCTCTGGTTTGGTGTCACAAACTTAATCCTGCTATGGCGATGCTCGTTGTTGTACCAATAAACAAATTCATTGACCCATTTACGTGCTGCTTCTAACGACTTAAAACCTTCACTAGGCCAACGTGGATGACACTTTACCGTTCTAAATAGCGATTCTGAGTACGGATTGTCATTAATTACCCTTGGACGGCTTCGTGAGGTCACAACGCCTAAATCGTACATCTTAGCTCGCATCGTCAAGCTCTTCATGGGCGCGCCATTATCTGAGTGCAACACAACGTCTTTCTTTAAGCATTTCTCTGACCAGACGGTACGCTCTAGTAGTGCTGCTGCTTGCTCACCTGAATTTCCCAACCGACGATTTTTCGACTGTAAATATCTTCAATCATGTACAGATAATAGTGTTTTCCTATCACCGTTGTAGGCAGGTAACTGATATCCCAACTCCACACTTCGTTCGCTTTTTTAGCCGTATAACTGGTTGGCTTTTTATGAACATTTCTCGGCTTCGCTTTGCCTCGGTGATGCAGCATGTTTTCAGCATGCAATACACGGTAAAAACTCGACTCAGAAGCGATATACTCACCTCTGTCGGCGAGTATAGGAACAATCTGGCTTGGCGGTAATGAGGCAAACTCTTCACTATTACACACATCAATCACGTCTTGTCTTTCAGCCTTACTCAGTTTATTTCCAGGCTCTGGCCTCATTGCGGTTGGCCTTTTATCTGCGCTAATCTCACCGCCTATTCGCCAACGCTGTAAGGTTCTACTTGATAATCCAATCACGTCACAGGCCTTATCTTGTCTCGAGCCTGATGCGACAGCGGTACTGACCCACTGCGCATGCTTTTGCCTATCGGTCAGCGAAATCAGTCTTCCTCTTTTTCCTTCTAATAGGCATCGAACTTTTTTCCCAGTACGAGTAAAGCAGCCGCTTCCGCTAACGCTTTATCCTTTCTACGTAACTCACGTTCGAGCTCGTTAATGCGTTTTTTGTCGGTCTTCTGTCCAGGTGTTGTCTTGGTTTTACTTGCAAGTGTTGTGCTTGTATTACCGGCAATGCAAGCTTGCTTCCATCCGTTGACTTGCTCAGGATATAACCCCTTAGCTCGGCAATATTCACTTAACTCAACTGCCGACAGAGAGGCTGTTTCCAATACTACTGAAAACTTTTCTTCATCCGATGAACTGACTTTTGACACGTTTAACCCTGAGGTATTCATAGACAGGATCTTTAGCGATAAATCTATATTTTAGATAGAAAAAGGCCTTATTTATGATCTGATGATAGTCGCCCAAAAACCACCATGACCAATAAATAAAGACTATGACTATTATCTCCTTAAAAAAGCAGTTCATGCAATTCTTCAATGCAGACATCCTTCAAAAAACGGCTAAGCGC
>NZ_JBEOPP010000022.1:0-62851 GCF_040310185.1 Shewanella sp. T24-MNA-CIBAN-0130
TGACTGATGGGGCTCGAACCCACGACAACCGGAATCACAATCCGGGACTCTACCAACTGAGCTACAATCACCACTGATATCAATTCTACTAACCAATACGAAAGAACCACTACATGCCGAATGGTGCGCCCAGAAGGATTCGAACCTTCGGCCTTACCCTCCGGAGGGGTACGCTCTATCCAGCTGAGCTATGGGCGCTCGCCTTGGTTAGCGAGGCATATAATATGGATAAAACACCGCCGCGTCTAGCCCTGATTTGCATTTTTTAACTGACTGATTAACTTTTGACTCATTTTGGGTGACTATTTACTCATTTGCGATAGTTATTAACATTGTGCTCACATTTATTTCGCTTGGATAACAATTGAATTTATGGTAATAATAATGACTGTTCAACAATATTTTTCCAAATATTTTAATAGGATAGAGCAAGGAATATGGATACGGATACGGATATAAGTCACACAAAAACATCCTCAAGTGTTGAGCACCTACAAAAAAGGATTGCTCGCTTGAGAGGTCTGGCTAAAAAATATAAACGTTCCGAAATTATCCAAAATGCCCTCCTTGGTATTTCCAATATTGCGACGCAAGTAGCATCACTTGATGATTTTTACCAACGGGTGCATTTAAATTTACAACAACTTATTCCTGCAGAAAACTTTTTTATTGCATCGCAAGATCCCAAAACGGGATTGACCAGTTTACCTTTTTTTGCCGACCAACAAGATTCTCACCCCACAGAGCTCTATCCAGACCAAGAAATATCAGCGTTGCTTAATAGTGGCCTAACGGGTTATGTGCTTCGTAATGGTGAACCTTTATTATGTGACGATAATAAGTTTAATCAATTAATCGCCAGTGGCGACATTAAAAGCCTTGGATCGCCGTGCCATCAATGGCTCGGCGTACCCATCAAAAACCAAGATGTTGTCAGTGGCGTACTCGTAGTACAAAGTTATAACGAAGCCAATACCTATGGTGAACTTGAATTAGAACTAATGGGTTTTATATGTCACCATATTTCCGGCGTCATGGAGCGACTTCAACATCATCAACAACTTGAACAAGCCATTGTTGAACGGACCAAGGAACTCAGCCAAGCTTATGAAAAGGTTAAAATCGAAGTTAAAGAAAGGGTAAAAGCAGAAAAACTTCAACGAACGCTATTTGAAATAGCCGACCTGTCTGCATCAAATGTGCTGCAACAAGATTTTTACCCTCGTCTTCATAATATTATTAGCCAGTTAATCCCTGCACATAATTGCTTTATCTCACTGATTAACGATAATAATACGTTGTCGTTCCCGTTTTACGTGTCACAAATGGCAGCCGAATATCCCGCATCTCGCCCAATGCAGGATGGATTGACCGAGTACATTCTTGATCATAAGTTACCTCAGTTGTTATCCGCCAAAGATATTGCCCAAATGGTCGATAGAGGTGAAATCTATGCAAAATCACCAGAATTAAACAAAACCAATAGAATGCATCAATGGATAGGTATTCCATTGATCATTAATGGTGATATCGCGGGCGCGTTAACCATTTATAGCTTAGATGACGACCATATTTATCAATTGAAAGATTTAGAGCTACTGACATTTGTTTCCCAACACATGGCCAATGCTATTGAGCGTAAATTGGCGACTGAGTCGCTGAAAAATAGCCATGAGCAGTTAGAGGATAAAGTGGTTAAACGCACTCAAGCACTCGCTGAACTCAACAATAATCTTCAACAAGAGATAAATCAGCGCCGCAAAATTGAAGATCAACTGCTGCACGACGCGCAACATGATGGGCTGACGGGTTTACCTAATCGCAGCTATTTAATGGAGCGATTGTCACAAGCATTAAAACACCTGCGCCGTCATGGCTTAGATCAGTTTGCATTGTTATTTATCGATCTTGATAGATTTAAAGTGATCAATGATTCTTTTGGTCACTTAGAAGGCGATCGATTTTTAATTGAAACTGCGCAACGCATAAAGTCATGTATTCGCGACAACGATACTCTGGCACGAATGGGGGGAGATGAATTTGTCATCTTGCTTGACTCAATTAATGCTACTGAAGACGCTGTCGAAGTCTGCGAGCGTATTTTACAGACATTATCAATGCCCTATCAGCTAGCCAAACAAGAATTTATTTCTGGTGCCAGTATCGGGGTTGCATTTAGCGGGCGTAATAAATTGGTTACCAGTGAATCGCTGCTGCGTGATGCTGACGCCGCTATGTATCAAGCTAAAGCCAATGGCAAAGGCTGTTTCGTCATTTTTGATGACAAGCTCAGCGCTCAATCTCAGCAACAACATGCATTAGAAATTGATTTTAAGAAGGCTCTCGACCAGCAAGAGTTTCAGATACGCTACGTTGAAGTGGTCGACTTTACCACAGGTGAAATTATTGCTATCGAACCACAAGTTGAGTGGCATCACCCAGAACAGGGCATCATTGAACACGTAAAAATGAAACACTTAGCGGTACAATATCAACTAACGCTTAATTTAGATGGTTATATGTTTGCCCATTTAAACGATCAGTTTCAGTCGCTCAAACAACAATATGGTGCCGATGTTCATTTTCATTTATCGATTTGCAGCCAACACATTAAAAATAAATTTGTATTACGCAACCTTAAAAACACTATCAAAAACAGCAATATCGATTTAAGTAAGTTAATGTTGTTTTTCAACGAAAAAGCCTTAGTTCAAGACACTGAAAATCATATTAACGGTTTTGAGATCATCTCACAGTTAGGCGTGCTAATTGGCATTGATGGCTATGGTACAGGTTACAGCTCTCTAAGTTGTCTCAGCTTTTTACCCATTCAAGCATTGAAATTGGATGAAGACATTAGTAAACACTTACTTAATGATAAACAATTACAGTTAGTCAGGGCTTACCAACTCACCGCTGCAACCCTTCAGTTTGATATGTATGCTACTACCGTAGACACCCAGCAACAGGTTAGACAATTTTTAGCCTTGGGTTATGTCCGCGGACAAGGTCGTGCATTAAGTAAGTTATTTTGTGAAAAAAAGCCCTATATATCTTGTGCATGATCAATAAGCCAAACGGGTTCATGACTCTTTTTTAAACATGTCGCGTAAATTGGCAATATGACTTTTGCCGGTTTCCACCCGTTGTTGTTCAGTTTGCACCGGTTTGCGGTTTTCCCAAATGAGGTCATCTTGCGGTAACTCAAGTAAAAAACGACTGGGTTCGCAACGAATCGTTTCACCAAATTGACGCCGCTCACGGCATATCAAAAACCATAATTCACGTTGTGCACGAGTTATCCCCACATAAGCCAGTCGACGTTCTTCATCGACATTTTCCTCATCAATACTCGATTGATGTGGCAAGATCCTTTCTTCAACGCCCACCATAAATACAAAAGGATATTCCAGTCCTTTAGAGGCATGTAAGGTCATTAACTGAACTTGATCGCCACCTTCATCCTCACTGTTACGTTCCATCATATCGCGCAGCGTTAATCGAGTGACCACTTCGGGCAACGTCATCGGTTCATCTAACTCATCACCTTCGAGCATTTCGGTAACCCAACGATACAATTCAGAAATGTTCTTCATGCGCATTTCAGCCGCTTTGGCACTGGTACTGGTCTCGTATAGGTAATCTTCGTAATTTATTTTACGGATCAATTGTTTAATCGCCTCAACAGGCTCTCCACGTGTTGCAACCTCTCCAGTATCAACAATAAACGTTCCAAACTGATACAAAGAGTTAACCGCCGCAGGCGCTAGATGATGGTTGAGCTCAACATCAAAAATCGCTTCAAATAACGAGATATGTTTTTGATTGGCAAAATGACCTAAACGCTCCAGTGTCGCAGGACCGATACCACGCTTGGGTAAGTTAACCACCCGCAAAAAGGCATTATCATCATCAGGGTTCACCACTAAACGCAAATACCCCATAATATCTTTAATTTCTGCACGAGAAAAAAAGGATTTACCACCACTGATCTTATAAGGAATGCGGTTGGTAATGAGTGCCCGTTCAAGTAAACGAGACTGATGATTACCTCGGTATAAAATGGCGTAATCACCAAACTTGGTCCGCCCAACAAACTTATGCCGAATAATCTCCGCCACCACTCGTTCAGCTTCTTGTTCTTCGTTAGCGGCAATTAATATTCTTATCGGTTCACCATAAGCTAACTCACTAAATAACGCCTTGTCGTACACATGAGGGTTATTGGCAATCAAAATATTGGCGGCACGTAAAATACGTTGGCTGGAACGATAGTTTTGCTCTAATTTAATCAGTTTAAGCCTTGGATAGTCGGTCCCTAACAACACCAAATTTTGTGGTTTCGCGCCGCGCCAAGAATAAATAGATTGATCATCATCGCCCACCACAGTAAAACGTGAGCGTTCACCCACCAAGAGTTTCACTAATTCATATTGGCTGGTATTGGTATCTTGATATTCATCCACCAGCAAATATTGAATTTTAGTCTGCCAACGAGTGCGCACTTCTTCATTCATACGCAACAATAACGTTGGAATTAAGATCAGATCATCAAAATCGAGCGCATTATAAGATTTCATATGCTGAGCATACCGTTGGTACAACATGGCAAATAACTGGCTTTGCTCATCTTTTGCCATATTTTTCGCTTGCTGAGGGATCACTAATCCCCCCTTCCAATTTGATATCGCTGATGCCAAAGATTTGATTAGGTCTTTATCTTCATCTAATTCATCTTCAGTCAGTTCTTTTAATAAGGCGAAGGTATCTTGGTCATCAAACAAAGAAAAACCTGCCTTAAGCCCAAGCACTTTATGCTCGCGCTTAATAATTTCGAGTCCTAAGGTGTGAAAGGTTGAGATCCATAATCCACGGGCATCTTTTCGACCCATAGACTGAGCCACACGCTCTTTCATTTCACGAGCGGCTTTATTGGTAAAGGTGACGGCGGCAATATTGCGGGCTTTATAGCCACATTTTTCGACTAAGTAAGCAATTTTATTAATGATCACCCGTGTTTTACCACTCCCCGCGCCCGCGAGCACTAAGCATGGACCCGATACATAATGTACGGCTTCATTTTGCCCTGGATTGAGTTTCATTAATCATTACACCTTACTTAACCTTAAACGAAGACGGATCATAGCAGAATCACCTCGCGACGGTTAACGAAAATCACAGTTAGGTTTTGGAAAACCGCCGACCTCGGTTATAATTGAATCAATATATCAGTAGGGAATAATTATGATTAATCCAAAGAAAATAGAAGAGCTCGCTAAACAGCTTAGTGACAATCTACCTAACGGCGTAAAGCAATTTGCTGGGGAATTTGAAGAACGCAGTAAACAAATACTTCAAAACCAACTGATGAAATTGGATGTAGTTTCCCGAGAAGAGTTTGAAGTGCAGCAGCACGTGTTACTTAAAACCCGTGAAAAGCTTGAAGCATTACAAGCACAAGTGAATGAGTTAGAAAAAAAGTTAGCTGACTAGCGACTAATTTCTAACAGGTATAAAAATGAAAATGACGCTCTAAAGCGTCATTTTTATGATTACGCAAAACTGATGTTTTATTTTAGCGACTCTTCTAATGCACGTAAGCAAAGGGCGACGTTTTCACGACGAGCACTAAAGCCCATCAAGCCGATACGCCATGCTTTACCCGCTAATGCCCCTAAACCTGCGCCAATTTCTAAATTATATTCTTCCAATAAATGCTTACGCACTGCAGCGTCATCAACACCCTCTGGAATATACACAGTATTGAGTTGGGGTAAACGTGACGACTCTTCAACCACAAATTTAAAACCAAGTTGGGTTAGTCCATCACGTAATAATAGGTGCATTTTACGGTGTCTTGCCCACGCATTTTCAAGCCCTTCATTGGCGAGCAAACGTAAAGACTCATGGAGCGCGTATAAGGCATTCACTGGAGCGGTGTGATGATAACTGCGCTTAGCGCCAGCACTATTACCCCAATAACCCATGACTAAAGTTTGATCTAAGAACCAACTTTGCACTTGGGTAGTACGGGCTTTTAGTTTCGCCACCGCTTTAGGAGAAAATGACACTGGTGATAAACCGGGTACACAAGATAAGCATTTTTGGCTGCCAGAATAAATCGCATCAATGCCCCACTCATCCACTAGCAATTCAACACCGCCAAGTGACGTCACCGCATCGACAATGCTGATACAGTCATGCAATTGCGCCAAAGTACACAAGGTTTTGGCATCCGATAATGCCCCGGTTGATGTTTCAGCATGCACAAAGGCTAAAAATTTGGCATCGGGATGCGCCACAAGTGCGGTTTCAACTTTATCTGGGCATACTGGTTCACCCCATTCATTGTCGACCACAACTGCTATACCGCCAACGCGCTCAACGTTTTGGCGCATACGTTCACCAAACACCCCATTGCGGCACACAATCACCTTTTCGCCAGGCTCAACTAAGTTAACAAAGCAGGTTTCCATACCAGCACTGCCTGGCGCCGATACCGCTAAGGTCATTTCGTTTTTGGTTTGAAAAGCATATTGAATTAAGCTTTTTAATTCATCCATCATGCCGACAAAAAGTGGGTCAAGGTGACCGATAGTCGGTCGTGATTGGGCCGCAAGCACTTCGGGATACACATCAGATGGGCCAGGGCCCATTAGAATTCGGCGCGGTGGCATAAAAGCTGGAATTGTTGGCACGGGTAACATCAATGTCTCCTTAAAATGAGGTCGAATACGCTAAATACTAATTACATTAATACGATTAGTATTACTAGCATATGGAAAAATTTACCCTACATATAAAGCAACCCCAATGACATGATGCCGCGACGGCATCGTATATTGGCGATTTGGAACACAGCCACGAATATTTTTTCGTTTTAGGCGCACTGACAATACCACATTGAGGCACTAAATCACCTCTGGAGGGTATTTTAACATCAATTACCGCTTCGCTTAGCGCTATTCAAAAATAACTGATATGCCGGACTGTGGGTTTCTTCTTGATAAACGAAACCTAAGTCTGTTAAAAACTGGGCAAACGCCACATCGTCTTTCGCCGGTACTTCAAAGCCGGCTAACACTCGGCCAAAGGCTGCGCCATGGTTACGATAATGAAATAAACTGATATTCCACTTGCTCTGTAAGGTGGTTAAAAACTTCAACAATGCCCCGGGATGTTCAGGGAACTCAAAGCTAAACAAGCGCTCTTCTAGCGGTTCAAGTGGATGACCACCGACCATATAACGCACATGTAATTTAGCGGTTTCATCTTGGGATAAATCTTGAACTTCAAATCCTTCCAATTCAAGTTTAGCGATAATCTCGCTTAGCTCTGCTTGGCCACCCGTAAGACGAATGCCGGCAAACACCACTGCAATGTCACGGCTACTAAAGCGATAGTTAAACTCGGTCATCACCCGTTTATCGAGTAACTGACAAAAGCGTAAAAAACTGCCTGGCTTTTCAGGGATTTTCACCGCTAACACCGCTTCTTTTTGCTCAGCTAATTCGCAGCGTTCAGACACATAACGTAAGCTATGAAAATTGACGTTTGCGCCACTCAAAATAGCCGCCACTTTTTTCGGTGCATCAACCGCATCGCCTTGTTGCGCCATGTATTTTTTAAGCCCCGCAATAGACAAGGCTCCGGCGGGTTCAGCTATTGCACGAGTATCTTCAAAAATATCTTTTACCGCCGCGCAAATTTCATCGGAAGTAACGGTAACCACCTCATCAACGTATTCACGCGCTAAGCGAAATGGCTCAGTACCAATGCGTTTAACCGCAACGCCATCAGCAAATAAACCCACTTGAGCCAATGTTACCGGTTCATCGGCTTCTAATGCCGCCTTTAAGCACGCCGCATCTTCTGGTTCAACCCCAATGATCCTCACTTGTGGCATCACCGCTTTATAATAGGCCGCAATACCGGCGATTAATCCACCACCGCCAACAGGCACAAACACGATTTCAATATCCCGTTGTTGTTGTACCATTTCTTGGGCAATGGTCCCTTGACCAGCAATCACCGCTTCGTCATCAAACGGGGCGATATAAACACGCCCTTCTGTTGCCGACAGATTTTTAGCATACTCATTGGCTTGATCAAACGCTTGCCCATGTAGCACTACATTGCCACCTAAGCGTTTCACTGCATCAATTTTAATATCAGGCGTCGTACTTGGCATCACAATAACGGCATTAATACCGCGGCAGGCGGCAGACATCGCCACACCTTGAGCGTGGTTACCCGCAGACGCACACACCACGCCTTTATCACATTCATCTTGAGTTAACGCCGCGATACGATTGTAGGCACCGCGGATCTTAAACGAATGCACGGGTTGCATATCTTCACGCTTTAAATACACCTGACAACCAAAGCGAGCAGACAATTTATTCATGCTCGACAGTGGCGTCACTTTAGCGACATCATAAACAGACGACAGTAAAATTTTCTGCAAATAATAATGGGCTAAATCTAATTGAGTTTGAGACGCTAAAGCCAACATATTACCCCTCCAGCTTAGAACGATCACGAACAGCACCTTTATCAGCACTGGTCGCCAGTAATGCATAGGCTTTAAGTGCTAATGAAACATAACGCTCGCGAGAAACCGGTTTCCAACCTAACGGACCTTTGGCATCCATAGCATTGCGGCGACGAGTAATCTCTTCATCACGGACATTAAGTTGAATACTACGCTGAGGTATATCGATGGCAATTTGATCGCCATTTTCAATTAACGCAATAGTGCCACCTGACGCCGCTTCTGGTGATACATGGCCAATTGATAAACCTGAGGTACCACCGGAAAAACGACCATCGGTGATTAATGCACATTTAGCGCCTAAACCACGCGATTTCAAATAAGTTGTTGGATAGAGCATTTCCTGCATACCTGGGCCGCCTTTTGGGCCTTCGTAGCGGATCACCACCACATCACCTTCAATCACTTCGCCGCCTAAAATGCCGGCTACTGCATCATCTTGGCTTTCATACACACGGGCATTGCCAACAAAGGTTAAATTAGACTCATCCACCCCTGCTGTTTTCACAATACAACCATCAACGGCAACGTTACCTGACAATACGGCTAGGCCACCTTCTTGGCTAAACGCAAACTCACGCGAACGAATACAGCCATGTTCGCGATCATCATCGACACTGTCCCAGCGACAATTTTGACTAAATGCTTTAGTGGTTGGAATACCTGCCGGGCCAGCACTAAAAAAGCGAATAATGTCAGGGTCACTAGTCTGTTTAATGTCGTACTTGGCTAACACTGATTTTAAATCGCCGCCATCATCAGCGGCCACATGCGGCACATCGTTATGCAATAAACCCGCGCGGTCTAACTCACCTAAAATACCCATCACCCCACCAGCACGGTGGACATCTTCCATATGATATTGAGGCGTTGATGGCGCAACCTTACATAAATGAGGCACTAAGCGCGATATGCGGTCAATATCCGCCATGGTAAAGTCAATTTCGGCTTCTTGCGCCGCGGCCACTAAATGCAACACAGTATTAGATGACCCGCCCATAGCAACATCTAATACCATGGCATTTTCAAACGATTTAAATGAGGCTATATTGCGCGGCAATGCTGTTTCATCGTCATGCTTGTAATAACGCTCAGCCAACTTCATTACGCGGCGACCGGCTTCTAAAAATAATTCACGACGATCTTCATGAGTTGCCAGCATAGAGCCGTTACCTGGTAACGACAATCCCAGAGCTTCAGTCAAACAGTTCATTGAATTGGCGGTAAACATTCCCGAGCACGAACCACAAGTAGGGCATGCACTGCGCTCAATTTGCTTACTGTCTTCATCGCTGACATTGGTATCGGCACCCGCTACCATCGCATCAACTAAATCAAGCTTAATAATTTGATCAGATAACTTAGTTTTACCCGCTTCCATTGGACCGCCCGACACAAAGACTACCGGGATGTTTAACCGCAGCGCCGCCATTAACATGCCAGGAGTAATTTTATCGCAGTTAGAAATACACACTAATGCATCAGCACAATGGGCATTGACCATGTATTCGACGCTATCGGCAATTAACTCACGTGACGGTAGACTGTACAACATGCCACCGTGACCCATAGCAATACCATCATCTACGGCAATGGTGTTGAACTCTTTGGCAATACCGCCCGCTTCTTCAATGGCGCCGGCAACTAATGACCCCATGTTCTTTAAATGCACATGGCCAGGCACAAACTGAGTGAACGAATTGGCAATCGCGATAATGGGCTTACCAAAATCATTTTCTTTCACTCCAGTGGCACGCCATAGTGCGCGGGCGCCTGCCATGTTGCGGCCTTCGGTACTGGTTGCTGAACGTAATTTGGGCATTACAAATATCCTTGTTTACTACAGTGCTCGTTAGCGGTTTTTCCAATAACGACTAAATAATCTCTAACTAAATAATCTCTAACTAAATCGTGCTTGGCTCAATCGTAAGTGCTAGCCGTTGGCGACCTTGTTTAACGGTATCGCAGATAACACCTTACAATGAGTCACGTCGATTAATTTGTCTAACTGGGTACTCAGCAGTTCAATGGCACGTTCGGCCTCAACCCATAAGTCTACTGCCATGCTGGCATCGTCATTGATACGCACTTGCATTTGGGTGACTGTAAACCCACGATGCCGAGTAACACGTAGTAGGCGTTCAAGCACTTCAGGGCAATGTTGAACGGTTATTTCTAATGCATGCATCATGTTTGCTTCTCCATTTGATCCATCATTTCACTATTACTCGCACCCGGTGGTACTAAAGGCCACACGTTAAAGGCATCATCAATCGACACATGCAGCATGTAAGGACCACTACTGTTTAACATATCTTCTAATCCTTGCTCGACTTGATCGGCACGCGTTATCGTTCGACCTGGTATATCAAATGCTGATGCCATAAGGACAAAATTAGGATTATCAGATAAGTCTGTTTCACTGTAGCGCTCTTCAAAAAACAGTTGTTGCCACTGTTTAACCATACCGAGTTTTTGATTATCCATCAGTAGGATTTTTACCGGCAACTTACGGCGTTTGATTGTGGTTAATTCTTGAACGTTCATCATAAACGAGCCGTCACCAGAGACCGTGACCACAGTCGCATCGGGTCGCGCAACTTGAGCGCCAATCGCGGCGGGTAAGCCAAAACCCATGGTGCCTAAGCCTGCACTTGATAAGTGATCTTCAGGGCGACGGAACCACATGTGCTGCGCCACCCACATTTGATGTTGACCCACGTCGCAGGCGACCACACTGTCTTCAGGTAATTTATTGGCTAAACGACGTAACATCGCTGGGGCATAAATTAAATCACCCGGATGTTGGTAGTCCCATTGGTGCTTAAGAGATAACGCCTCAACATCTGCTTGCCACTGACCAATATCAAGCTGGCCAGTCACTGCGGCCGTTAATGCGGGTAACACCAAGCTCAACTCGGCTGCAATCGCTACGTCAGCTTGGCGTAACTTGCCGATTTCGGCAGCATCGATGTCTAAATGCAATACTTTGGCATTACTGGCAAAACTGGCAAGGCGACCGGTAACACGGTCATCAAAGCGTGCACCTACTACCATTAATAAATCGCATTCTTGCACTGCAAGGTTTGCGCCTTTGCCACCATGCATGCCCAACATGCCTAAATAACCTTTAGTACCATGTGCAATGCTGCCCAAGCCTTTTAAGGTCGCCACCGAGGGGACGCCTGTGGCGGCGATAAACTGACGTAAATGCGCAACCGCGCCAGCCATTCCAACACCACCACCGACATACAGCATAGGTTTTTTAGCCTGCTTAATTAACGCTACTGCAGCGTCTAATTCACTGACTTGGGGTTGTAATTCATCGGTAACGCTTTGAAGCGGTGTTTTGTATTCTAATGAAGCCAGTTGGATGTCTTTTGGAATATCAACTAACACCGGACCAGGACGTCCTGCTGCGGCGATTTCAAATGCGCGATATAAGGTAGGAATAAGCTCATTGATGTCGGTGACCATAAAACTGTGTTTAGTGCACGACAACGACATGCCTAATACATCAATTTCTTGGAATGCGTCAGTACCAATCACACTGCTAGAGACTTGACCGGTTATGGCCACTAGCGGAACAGAGTCAAGCAGAGCATCGGCGAGTGAGGTGACTAAGTTAGTGGCGCCAGGACCGGATGTAGCAAAGCACACTCCTGTTTTACCACTCGCACGAGCATACCCCACCGCAGCAAACGCGGCGCCTTGTTCATGACGGCTAAGCAAGTGCTCTACCGGACCGCCATAAAGGGCATCGTAGATTGGCATAATCGCCCCACCAGGATAACCAAATACGGTTGTCACACCATGTGCTGCTAGTACTTTAATTACTGCATCAGCGCCGCGCATTTTCTGTACTGCTTCCATATGTTGCTCTCTACTTCGTCAATGTATCTGCTGCTCTACTGTGGAATGTTTAGGTCTTTTATTTTTACTTAGGGCTAAAACTAAAAAACCCCCGGTCCTTTCGGAGCGGGGGTTTTTGCAATCTGTGTGACTCTTAGGTCAGTCTAGTTGTCAAAACGCCACCCCCGCGGTGATTTAATAATCACTACGGTAATAATTTCGAGAATGAGTATGGTTGCGTGGTTTAACATATTATCGACTGTATCCTAGGTATCTTTGTTGATTTATTTAGTGGTATTAGACCACAACCTTTATGGCGTACTTGAATAAGTACCATAAAAGAATTACCCAATACAACTAAAAAATCTACTTTGTAAAAAAATTCAGCTTCCCTGCCGAGACAATGCAAACAACCACAAAAACTATAAGCGTGTTATTAAGTGACTAATCACTTGTTAATAATCAATTAACAATCAATTAACAACAATCACTTAACAACAATCTAACGATTTGTTTTCCCAACAGCCCAATTGACAAGATGAACCGTACGATTGATGCCTGTCCGACAACATAAACATGCTGCAAACAACTAAGCGGGTACTTCACCAATCACTTAATACGTTAGCTCGCTTCAACAATACTCTTCATATCCGTCATATAACCACGTAATTCAGCGCCGATAAACTCAACTTCTGTATTACGAATTTTTTCATTTACGTCGATTAAGCGAAGGTTATCAACACCAGTTGCTTGTTCCTTAAGACCGGCACCTAAGTACTCAGATGGCATAGCGTTAACATAATCACGTAGCATAGGCACTGCGGCATGGTTAAATAAGTAACAACCGTATTCAGCTGTATCTGAAATCACCACATTCATTTCATATAAACGTTTACGCGCAATGGTGTTGGCAATCAAAGGGGTTTCATGCAGCGACTCATAATAAGCCGATTCTTCAACAATGCCTGCGGCAACCATGGTATCAAACGCCAATTCAACACCGGCTTTGATCATCGCCACTAAGAAAATACCTTTATCGAAATAGGTTTGCTCGTCGATATACTCAGATGATACTGGGGCATTTTCAAACGCGGTTTCGTTAGTATCCGCTCTCCAACGCAATAAATTAGCATCATCATTGGCCCAATCTTCCATCATAGTGCGAGAAAACTCACCACTGATAATGTCGTCCATGTGTTTTTCAAACAATGGCTTAAGGATAACCTTTAACTCTTCAGCCATATCAAATGCTGTGATTTTAGCGGGGTTTGATAAGCGATCCATCATGTTGGTAATACCGCCGTGCTTAAGCGCTTCGGTTACCGTTTCCCAACCTTGTTGAATTAACTTGCCGGCATAACCCGGTTCGACACCGTCAGCCACCATTTTCTCGTAACCTAAAATGGCACCGGTTTGTAACATGCCACACAAAATGGTCTGTTCGCCCATAAGGTCAGACTTCACTTCAGCAATAAACGATGACATTAATACGCCTGCACGATCGCCACCAGTAGCACTGGCATAAGCCTTAGCAATCGCTAAACCGTCACTGTTTGGGTCGTTTTCTGGGTGCACGGCAATCAATGTCGGTACCCCAAAACCACGCTTATATTCTTCACGTACTTCTGTAGCAGGGCACTTTGGCGCAACCATGATGACAGTAATATCAGCACGAACTTGCATGCCTTCTTCAACAATATTGAAACCATGTGAATAAGATAAGGTAGAACCTTGCTTCATTAATGGCATAACCGCATTAACAACATTAGTATGTTGCTTGTCTGGCGTTAGGTTTAACACTAAATCAGCTGCAGGAATAAGCTCTTCAAAGGTGCCAACGGTAAAACCGTTATCGGTCGCTTTTTGCCATGATGCACGCTTTTCTGCTATTGCTTGCGGACGTAAGGCAAAAGAAATGTTCAGGCCTGAGTCACGCATGTTTAAACCTTGGTTAAGGCCTTGAGCACCACAACCTAAAATCACAATATTCCAATCTTTAATATAGTTGCAACCATCACTGAATTCAGTACGGTTCATAAACCGGCATTGTGCTAGTTGAGCTAATTGTTGACGTAAATTCAGAGAGTTAAAATAGTTAGCCATCTGATACCACCTATAAAATTTAGTAATTGGGGACACAACATCTTATAAGTCAGCGACCTTAAACGTTGTGATTAACGTCACTATAGCGCATGCATATGATTGCTTAAAATGATATATTCGGGACATCACGTTGCAATTAATGCAACATAGAATACATAACCTAATACTTAACCTAATGCGTGCTATAAGGTGCTGTGATGGATATTCGATCTCTTAAATTATATTTACACTTATGCGATAGCCTGCATTTTGCCAAAACAGCGGAGCAATCTCATGTCAGCCCATCGACATTAAGCCGCGCTTTACAGCGTTTAGAAGAGGAACTGGGCAGCAAATTGTTTGAACGAGACAATCGCAGTGTCACCATTACCCACGCAGGCATAGAATTTAAGCGTTTTGCTGAGCAGACATTATCGGAATGGACCCAACTGCGTAACCGTATCGACCCAAGTCAGCAGTTTTTACGCGGCAATCTTAATTTGTATTGTTCGGTTACCGCAGCTTATAGCCATTTACCGGCGCTGCTAGACCGATTTAGACGTGAGCATCCCCATGTCGATATCAATCTCAACACTGGGGATCCGGCTAATGCGGTCAATCAAATTCAAAAGAATCGCGCCGATATTGCCATTATTGCATTGCCTGATGCGTTCCCCGCCAGCTTGCATTTTACCCCGATTGATAAGGTGCCAATATCAGTTATTGCCCCCACAATGCCATGCCAAGTACAGCAATGGGTAAACCAAGCAAAAATTGATTGGGGAAAACTACCCTATATCGTGCCTGACCATGGTCCAGGCAGAAAAAGGATCGATTTGTGGTTTAAGCAAATGGGCATCAAACCCAACATATATGCTCAAGTTTCTGGCCAAGAAGCCATTGTCTCTATGGTCGCCTTAGGCTGTGGCGTTGGTATTAGCCCAGAGGCGGTGATCCACAATAGTCCGGTGCGAGAGCGTATTCAAATCTTATCGTCGCCAATCCCAATCCCCCCTTTTGAATTAGGCTGTTGCTGCAAAGAAAAACGCACCAATGATCCGATCATTAGTGCGTTCTTAGAGATTATTTAATGGGGCGAATATGAATTACTCAAGGTAATGGCGGTGCATCAATGTCTAAACGGGTAACCAATAGTTGGTCGACTTTGTAAGAATCAATATCAACCACCTCAAATTTATAACCCGCGTAATTGACAAAGTCAGTACGCTTAGGAATTTTACGCAGCATATACATCATAAAACCGGCAATGGTTTCGTAATTCTGATTATGTGGAAACACTTCAATATTAAATGCGCGCATCACATCGGTAATGGGCGTCACGCCATCCACTAACCAAGAATTACCATCACGGGCAACAATTTGCTCTTCACTTTCATGCAATGACCACGCGCCCATAACGGCACTTTGTAGATCGTTGGTGGTCACAATACCGACAACCAAAGCATACTCGTTCATCACCACCGCAAAGTCAGATCGATTATTCTTAAAATACTCCATCGACTCAGATAAGGTTAAGGTATCAGGAATAATTAAACAGTTATGTACAAGCGTGCTGCCTTTTAAGGTTATATCTTGCCCATTAATCACTCGGATAAGCAGCTCTTTTGCATCAACAAATCCTTTGATCATGTCCAGTTGACCATCACAAACGATAAACTTGTTATGCGGATTTTTAGCAATTTTTTGCTTGATGTCTTCTTCGGTATCTTGCAGTAAAAAATACACTAAACTTTCACGCGCCGTCATGGCCGAGGTCACCGACACAGACTGCATTTCAAACACGTTCTCCATCATTTGCTGCTCGCCTTTATCCATCACACCGGCTTCAGTGCCAGCGGTCATCATGGCGTAGATATCATCATGGGTCACTTGGTCATTACGCGCGGTAGGCACTTGTAATAATTTAAAAATAGCATTAGCCAAGCCATTAAAAATCCACACAAACGGTTTTAATACTTTAATGCATAGAATAATGGGCATCACAAAAGTAACGGCCACTTGCTCAGGGATCACCATTGCAATCCGTTTCGGCATCAAATCAGCGAATAGAATAAACAACGAGGTGACGGTAACAAATGAACACACAAAACTCAGCTGCAAGCCCCACTCATTGCCTAATAAAGGCAACAGTAGTTGTTCAAAATGCGGTCTAAAGGCCGATTCACCGACGATACCGCCCATGATAGCCACTGCATTAAGTCCAATTTGCACTACGGTAAAAAAACTGCCTGGATGCGCCTGCAGTTTCAGCACTTTAGCGGCACGTAAATCACCTTCATCAGCCATTAATTGCAAGCGCATCTTTCGTGATGCCGCGAGTGCAATTTCAGACATAGAAAAAAAACAACTTATGCCTATTAGGCACAAGATGATCAATAAATTATCAGAGAGGCTCATAGTTTACCTTTACCTGAGTACTAGCCAAAATATCAGGAATGTATGTACATATCTTTGTTGCAAAATGGACAAATGCAAGACCTCAGCCATTTATTAACATTAAAATTAATCTGGCTAACGGTGCAATACAGATAGAAATAACCAGTGGTGAAATATCATTATTGCGTTTCACGACAACAGACCAATTTATAATCAGTCCCCGCGAACGATAAAGCGACGGTATTCTACTCAACATCAGTGATTTAAACTAGCTTACAAAGCTAACTTTATCTGACTTATTTAGCCTTTATCACGCAAAAAAACACATCGCTGCTAGACTGTAGCAACCCATTCATTTGTATATTATTCAAACAAAAGGAATTGTTAATGGCGATAGCCTGTGTATTTACCCGAGCAAGCTGCGGTGTAGAAGCGCCGAGAGTGACTGTTGAAGTACATTTAAGCAATGGTTTACCGGCGTTTAATCTAGTGGGGTTACCAGAAACCTCAGTCAAAGAAGCCAAAGAGCGCGTCAGAAGTGCATTGATTAATGCAGGATTTGAATTTCCACAAAGACGCATTACCGTCAACCTCGCCCCAGCCGATTTACCTAAACAAGGTGGCCGCTATGATTTACCCATTGCGGTTGGTATTCTCGCGGCGTCAAATCAAATCCCAGCCAAAGCATTACACCAATGTGAGTTTGTCGGTGAATTGGCTCTTTCAGGTCAAATTCGCCCTTGCTGTGGATTGCTGCCTGCCATTATTGCGGCACGTAATGATCAGCACCATTTTTTTATGCCCATCGAAAACCGTCATGAAGCAGAACTCGTTGGTTATCATCACAGTTATTTTGTCGCCCACTTACAAAACTTGGCAGCCTTTTTACACGGCCAGGCACAATTACCGTTACTCGATACCTTACCCGAGTGGATTGAAGAGCAGCCTCTAGTATCATCATCACTTTGTATGAGTGATGTCATTGGCCAGTATCAAGCCAAGCAAGGGCTTGAAATCGCGGCAGCCGGAGGACATAACATGTTATTTATAGGCCCCCCAGGGACAGGGAAAAGCATGTTAGCCAATCGAATTATTCCGTTATTACCCCCGCTCACCTACGACGAAGCGATTGAAGTGGCGGCGATCCATTCTGTCGCCGGATTACATGTCAAACCACAAAACTTCCTTAACCGCCCTTTTCGATCGCCGCATCATACCTCCTCATCGATTGCACTTATTGGCGGCGGTAGCCACCCCAAACCAGGGGAAATATCCTTAGCGCACCGCGGGGTTTTATTTCTTGATGAAATAGCGGAGTTTCCTCGTAAGGTACTAGATTGTCTGCGAGAGCCGTTGGAAACCGGCCAAGTTGAAATTTCACGCGCTGCAGCAAAATTGACCTTTTTGAGTCGGTTTCAACTCATCGCCGCCATGAACCCAAGCCCCTGTGGCGATACTGAACGCGCGCGTTCAACGCCCGATCAAATTCAGCGATATTTATCACGTTTATCGGGGCCTTTTTTAGACCGCTTCGATTTAACCGTAGACGTACCCAAGCTTCCTGCCGGCACCTTAACCCAACAACACCAACCCAGTGAGTCTAGTGTTGAAATAGCCAAGCGCGTTAAACAAGCGCGCGATCAACAACTCAGCCGTTCTGGGGTATTAAACAGTGAATTAACCCCAAAGCAACTCAAGCAAGATGGGGGGATTACTCAAGCAGATCTGGCTTTTTTGGAACAAAGTGTCGTGAGCTTAGGATTATCTGTTCGCAGTTTTCATCGTATTCAACGCGTATCACGCACCATTGCCGACTTGCAGCAATCTCCTACCACTGAGCGCAATCACATTGCTCAAGCCCTTGGTTATCGGGCAATGGACCGATTACTAGCAAAATTGAATCAACAATAAACGTAATTTAACCTATCGTATTGATTGAGCAAATCAGCGACTCCTAGTAACATAGCCATCCGTTTAATAGGAGAGAAAAATGTCGCCGCTTTCGAAAATCAAAGGTTCAATTGCATTCTTATGCTATTTATTTAATACCATTTTTTGGACAATCCCCATCTTGATGTTCAGTATTGTAAAGTTGATCCCGATTGGCATTTTTCAAAAAGTCTGTAGTTATATTCTCGATAATTGCGCGACAGCATGGATAAGCACTAATACTATCATTGAAGACATTTTTCATCCGATGCGTATTCATGTCACTGGCGATCAATCGTTTTCTGAAAAAGAATGGTATATGGTCATTGCTAACCATCAATCATGGGTCGACATCCTCATTTTGCAACGAGTATTTAATCGCAACATTCCATTTTTAAAGTTTTTCCTCAAACAAGAACTGATCTTTGTGCCGGTACTCGGCCTAGCATGGTGGGCATTAGACTTTCCGTTTATGCGCCGTTACAGCACTGCACAATTGCGAAAAAACCCTAAATTGAAAGGCAAAGACATTGAAATTACTCGCAAAGCCTGTGAGAAATTTAAAACCAAGCCAGTCAGTATAATGAACTTTGTTGAAGGCACACGATTTAGTGTGGCTAAACATGATAAACAAAACTCTGCCTTTCAACACCTGCTAAAGCCTAAAGCTGGCGGGATGGCTTTTGCATTATCGGCTATGGGGGAGCACATAAATAAGCTCGTTAATGTGACCATCTATTATCCAGACATCGTTCCTACGTATTGGCAATATATTTGTGGCGAACTATCTGACGTTAGAGTGGATATCAAAATCACTGACATCCCAAAGAATATGCGGGGTGATTACCTAAAAGACCGCGAATTTAAAATCGAATTCCAAGAACAGTTAAATCAGCTATGGGTTGAAAAAGATCAACAGTTACAACAATTCATTACTGACGCAAAGCCAAAGGTATAACAACATATGCTGACTTTTTTACCTGGGCCGGTACTCTTTATAATCAGTTTGTCGCTATTGATCATCAATACCCTAGTATGGAGCTCATTGTTAACCATTGGCGGCGTGGCAAAATTATTACTGCCGTTCTTGCTTGCACGCAGACTATTAACCCGAATAATGAATCGTTTAATGTGGTCATGGGCCACATGTAACGGCGGCATTTTATATTTAATCTCAAATATTGAATGGGATGTAAAAGGGCTCGATAAACTTGACCCTAACGGCTGGTATTTACTGATCAGTAATCATGTCAGTGGCTTTGATATTGCCGCCCAAACGTACGTATTGCGTAACCACATTCCAATGTTGAAATTCTTTTTAAAAAAAGAACTGCTCTATGTGCCAATAATGGGCCTAGGTTGCTGGGCGCTGGACATGCCGTTTATGAACCGAACGAGTGCGGCTAAGCTGAAAAAGAATCCAAAATTGAAAGGTAAAGATCTTCAAACGACCCGCAAAGCCTGCGAACGTTTCAAACACATGCCAACATCGATTATTAATTATGTTGAAGGCAGTCGCTTTACCGAAGAGAAGCGTCTGCGTCAGAATTCACCGTATCGCCATTTATTACGCCCTAAAGCCAGCGGCATTGCCTTCACGCTATCTGCGATGGGCGAACAGTTTACCAGCCTGTTAAATATCACTTTGGTTTATCCAGAAACATCGAAAAAAGTACTGGCTAATGTCATGCATGGACGTACCAAAAAAGTGATTATGCGTGTTGAAGTACTCCCGGTGCCGCGAGTTGACCCACAGATCTATTTTTCAAGCCCGGAAACCCGTGTCGAATTTCAGCGCTGGTTAAATAGACTTTGGCTAGATAAAGATCAGCAAATTGATGACATAAAAAAAGCTTACCTACAGCAACAACGTAATCAAAGTGATTAAATCGTCAAAAAACCGACAAATGACGATTTTCTGTTGCGTTAAACGTGTAAAACTGTCAGTTTTAGAAGGAAAAAGAGTTTATCTATAACTCAATTCTTAAAATTAATTAACAACTGAATACGTAAGGTTTAATTTAGCGTTTTTTTGTTAATATAATTAGAATTTATCGCAGCCTTATCAATGAAGTTTTTATAGGTGAAATTTGAATTTTCGTGTATTCATGCTGTTAGCACACAGGCTAATATTGGTCATAATATTGATTTTTTCGGTGTCTGTTGCAGCACAAAAAAATGATCCTTATAACGGTCTAACCGAAGTAAAGTTTGACCACTTCGATACAGAAGGAGGCCTTAATCAAAACACGATTACTCGCCTGTTTATGGACAGTTCGGGGATGTTATGGATAGGAACTCAAGACGGTCTGCACGGCTATAATGGCGTTGAGTTTACCTTATACTTAAAACAACAAAAAAGCAGTAATTCTATATCGGGAGACTTGATCACCGACATCTTGCAATCGCCCGATGGGGATTTATGGGTAGGCACCTTCAATAATGGCCTCAATAGACTCAATCTCACTAGCGGAAAGTTCACTCAGTTCAAACAAAATCAAGGTTTAACAGAACTTCAGGTGACCCACCTTGCTGTCATTGGCGATACCTTATGGGTAGGAACACGTTCAGGTCTGTACATACTCTCCCTAAAAACAGAAAAAATTATTCCCGTCAGTTTAGCGAATAACATCACCCCTAATATTACCAGTATTGCCAATGTTGATGATAAGTACATTGTCGTCGGCACTGAATCTCATGGCACATTTTCCATTGATAGTAACACCATTATTCGGCTTGATATTCCCGTTAACAAGACAGTAAATCAAATCAAGTCAAGTTCAATTTATTCTGTTTGGCTGGCCATTGATAATCAAATTTGGCGCTACAATTTAGATACTCAACAAAAAGAACTGATATGGTCTAGTGATAATAATTATGGCAACAGCCGTAGGATTACGGACTTAGTGGTGATAAATGCCAATCAGATTTTTGCCATTGGAACTAATACAGGCCTGTTCCAACTCGACTTTATTGATGGTCAGTGGCACAGCAGAGTTTATAAGCATAATCCACAAAAACTCAATAGCATCAGTGCCAATACCCTACAAAGCTTAATGCTAGACCAAAACGGTACCCTATGGATTGGCACGGGGTATTCGGGCATCGATAAGCTTAATCTCAGCCATCAATACTTTAGCCACGTTTACGATGACCAAACCGATTCGTCAGGTATGGCAAACATGATCCGCACTATTTTTCGGGATACGCAGCAACGCCTGTGGATAGGCACCGATGGTGCTGGGCTCAAATATTTGGCCCCTCATGATAACCAATATCACTACATCAATGAGTTATTTGCACAGTCACTCGCGATACCAGTAGAACAATTATCGTTAACAGTGCATGACATTGTCCAAGATAAACAAGGTTTACTGTGGTTTGCCACCAATGTGGGACTATTTACCCTAGACAAGAATAACACCCTGCAGCAAATCAAACCTGCAAACGAACAGTTTCATGCCGATACTCAGATACGCAGTTTAGCCTTTGATGACAAAGATCGTTTATGGATAGCAAGCTCGCAAGGTTTGTATTTTATCTCTGAGTATACTAACCGCATGATGGCCTATAACTTCGGTTTTCAAGCTGACTTTTCGCCGTTCAAATACCAAATCATTAAGCTCTATTTTAGCCAAGGTTATTTATGGCTAGGAACAATGGGCGGAGTGGTAAGGCTCTCGGCTGAAGAACAAAAGCTCGACTTTCTAAATCATGATCCCGACAATCCACATAGCCTCAGTGACAACCGCGTTAGAGACTTTTTACTGGCCGAAAATGGCGACTTTTGGGTGGCCACTCACGGTGGTATAGACAAACTAACCCTAGAATACGGTACGTTTAAATTTCAACGAATGGACGTCAACGCTGATGGCAGTAGTAATACGGTTTACGCTATTTTAGAAGACGACAAACACGATTTGTGGCTAAGTACTAACTCGGGCGTTTCACGTTTTACCCCTAGTAATCAAAGCTTTATTTCCTATAACAAATTCGAAGGCCTGCAAGCTAATGAGTTTAATGGTGCGGCCAAGTTTAAAGAAGCAAACGGCACCTTATGGTTTGGCGGTATTCGAGGCCTTAACCATTTTAACCCTACCACTATTCCAATTCAGAGAGCCGAGAACAAACTGGCGCTGACAAAATACACTATTGGAGACACCCAGCACCCTATTCACGACTTAAGCCATGCTCCCCACATTACCATGCCTTATGAAAAGCAACTCATCAGCTTTGAAGTCGGATCGCTTAATTTTAGTTACCCTGAATTAAGCCGTTTTAGCTACTTTTTAGACGGTTATGATATCGATTGGCGTGAACTATCCCATGGGAACGAAATCACCTATACCAACTTACCACCAGGTGAGTACCGATTAATGGTTCGCCATGCATTAGGGACTAATAAATACAGTCAATACACCCTCAATGTGGATGTGTCAGTGGTGCCACCGATTTATATGACTCACGCGGCTTATGCACTGTATGTGACCGCTGGGTTATTATTTATTATTTGGTTTTTTGCTGCAAAACAGAAAAAGTTGGCTAAACAACGTGAGTTTGACAGCAGTATTCGCGCCTCTGAAGAGCGCCTAAAACTGGCGCTTTGGGCTTCGGGCGATGGCATGTGGGACTGGAATATCAAAGAGGGCAAAGTTTACCGAACCAACATAATTGAGCCGATGAATTTATCGTTAGAAGATCAATTATTGATTAAAAATATTGATCCAGAAGACAGGCCTCGAGTGCAAAAACTGCTTAACGATCATCTAAATGGTGACAGTGAGTTTTTTGAAGCCGAGTACCGCGTAGAAACCAAACCTGGAGAGTGGGCCTGGGTACTAGACCGAGGTCAAATTGTTGAACGAGATAAAAATAATATCCCAGTGCGAATGGCGGGCACTCATAAAGATATTACTAGCCGTAAGCTGACCGAAAACGAGTTAAAACTATCGTCACAAGTCTTGTTTAGCATGAATGAAGCGGTTGTCGTCGGCGAACTTGACTACCAAATACGTTCCGTTAATCCAGCTTTTAGCCGCATTACCGGCTTTAAACACCGTGATGTAGTCGGCAAGCATTTCTTATTTTTAACCATGGGTAAGCAGTCTCGCGAGTTTTATAACTCAGTTGAAGCCCAGCTCTTAAGACACAAGCATTGGGCCGGCGAAATACACATTCGAACTCGCGACCGTCGCGGTATCCTTGCATGGTTGGAAATAAACCAAGTTATTAATAACAAAGGTGAGACAAGTCATTTTGTGGCCGTATTCACCGATATTACCGCACGTAAAAAAGCGGAAGAAGATTTACGGGTACTGGCTAACTTCGATCCACTGACTGGATTGCCTAATCGTACGCTATTCCAAGACAGGCTCAATCAAGCGGTCACTAAAGCACATCGTTCAAATAGTATTGTGGCATTGTTATTTTTAGATCTTGACCGATTTAAACATATCAATGACTCAATGGGACACCACATTGGTGATTTACTGCTTAAAGCCGTCGCCCATCGCCTACAAAATGCGGTACGAGATGGCGATACCGTTGCACGTTTAGGCGGTGATGAATTTACCATTATTTTAGAAGGGGTAGCAAAAACGAAAGCCGCTACTATTATTGCTGAAAAAGTGTTAAATGCATTCCAAAGCCCTTATTTGCTTGACGATAAAATTCTGACTATCTCACCGTCAATTGGTATCAGTTTGTATCCTGAAGATGCAGAAGATACGACCTCGTTGATAAAATACGCTGATACCGCCATGTATCACGCTAAATCACTGGGCAGAAATAACTTCCAATTCTATACCAAACAATTAAACCAATATGCGACACGCTACGTCGAACTAGAAGCTGGCCTTAAAAATGCCATGCAAAACAATGAGCTATATTTAGTTTATCAACCTAAATACGATATAAAAACCGAAAAAATTATCGGCCTTGAAGCCTTAATGCGTTGGGAAAGCCCAGAACTTGGCTTGATTTCACCGGTTGAGTTTATCCCACTTGCGGAAGAAACCGGCATCATTAATCAGATTGGTCACTGGGCGATTAACCAAGCCTGTAGTCAGCTGGCACTATGGCACCAACAAGGCTTTGAGCATATCTCTGTTGCCGTTAACCTTTCTGCCAGACAGTTAAAAGTCGATATTATCTCGATGATAGAGGTCGCATTAGCAGTATCTGGGCTACCGGCAAGTGCCCTAGAGCTAGAATTAACTGAATCAATGATTATGGGTAACCCACAAGAATCAGTCACTGTGCTGTCACAACTCAAAGCCTTGGGGTTAACCATCGCAGTAGATGACTTTGGCACTGGATACTCAAGCTTAAGCTATTTGAAACGCTTCCCAATTGATACCTTGAAAATTGATCAAGAATTTGTGCGAGATATAACTGAAGATCCTGACGATGCAGCAATCACTAGCGCCATTATTACCTTGGCTCATAGTTTAGAACTTAAGGTTGTGGCTGAAGGGGTTGAAACCCAAGCACAATTAAATTTCTTACGTGAAGGAGGCTGTGATCAAGTGCAAGGCTTCTTGCTCAGCAAGCCATTGAACGCTGTTGATTGCCTGGTATTATTAACCAAAGACAAAGCTGCCATTAGTCATTTTTAAGACAAAATAAAAGCTCCATTTAGGAGCTTTTATTAAAGTGCTACCGATAGAATGAACTAGGGTGCAACACGCTCAATACGCTTTACCCAACCCGCTGGAGCTGGCATGTGGCCTTTTTGTAGCTCAGTGAAGACTTTATAGATACGTCGGATGTTGGGTCCAACGTTGCCATCACCGACAGTGATAATGCGTCCATCTTCAAAAATATATGAACTCACAGGGGACACCACCGCGGCAGTACCAAAACCGCCGGCTTCAATAATTTCGCCAGACTCAATATCAGCAATAAACTTATCTAACATCACCGTTTCTTGTCTTACTTCACAACCCAGCATATCCCCAAGTTCCATAATGGATTGAGAGGTAATGGATTTTAAAATGGTATCAGTGAATGTCGGAATAATCACAGTGCCATCTTTTAAAATGTGGAAGTGATTCATCGCGCCAGCTTCTTCAATTTGAGTATTGGTTGAATCCAAATACAATACCTGCGATGCACCATATTCTACAGCCGCTTTACCAGCACGCAGTGAGGCAGCATAGTTACCCGCCGCTTTTGAAGCACCAGTACCACCAGATACTGCACGGTGGTACTTAGTACTGATTAACAAGCGAATACCATTATTTACCCCTGAGGCATAATAAGCCCCAGATGGGCTTAACATGACACAGAATGTGTATTGCTGACTTGGACTAACGGATAAACGATCTTCGGTTGCAAAGATAAACGGCCGAATGTATAAACATGCGCCATCTTGCTGCGGAAACCACAAACGATCAACATCAATAAGGGCATTGATTGCCTTCACTTGCATACTTTCATCGATATTCGGAATACACACGATATCGGCAGAACGGTTCATCCGCTCTGCATTTTTGTTTAAACGAAAAGTGTAAATCTCGCCGTCTTCGTGCATAAAGGCTTTTGCGCCTTCAAAAATTGATTGACCATAGTGCAGTGACATTGCACCTGGTGCCATTTCAAACGGGCCGTAAGGGACTATACGCGGATCACACCATTGACCATCACGATAATCCATTAAAAACATGTGGTCAGTACGAAGCCTGCCAAAACCCACATCGCCTTCTGGCTTAAATGGTTCTGTGCGGCGCTCTGACGCAGATTTTAAATTATATTTTATGTCCATTACATACCACCTTAAAAACTGAGCTTGCAGACTATGGAGGCTAGAGATTAATGTCAAGTCGAAGCCCTAGATCCTCAATCAAAATACGTCAATTGAGCGTAACAAGCATCAATATTTTTATTCATATAGTGACAGACATCGTGCCTAGAAATTATTATAACAAAGTCTTTTATTGTCATGGTTGACAGCTAAAAATACCTCGAACAAAGATAAAGTACAATATAGTACGATTTATTGAATATATTTTAGCCACTTAGTTTTAAAGGCTATTCCTATAGGCCTTGACACTGCTAGAATCGGGATTCCATCCCGAAACGTATAGGACTCCCCCCATGAGCCTTGAATTATTGACCCAACTGGAAACCAAAATCCAGGCGACTCTCGAAAATATTGAGCTACTAAAAATGGAGCTTGATGAAGAGAAGCAAAAGAACCAAGCGTTGACGTTACAGCAACAAGAATTGACACAAAAAAACCAACAATTGCAGCAAGACCTAAACTCTTGGAGTGATAAGGTCAACGGCCTTGTTGGTTTATTGAATAACGAGATCTAAATGGATTGATGCTGCTGTGATTGGATTTCAATCAAGGCATTTAGTTCACGGATAGCCTGCTTAACTTTTGGCAGGTTTTTTTTTGTGTGTAGAAAGCGACCCTTATCAAATTCAAGTAGCCCTAAGTCTTTTACCCAAATCACTCCACTTAAAAAGATCCTAGCATGCTTAACGATTAGTTTCGGTGCATAAACAGGGAACATTCTCATACGACTTCCTCCAAGAAGATACATGCGCAAGGTGCGATGAAATAACAACGATAAGCCATGTATAAGTCAGAAATGGAACTATCCAAAGCGCATATAAAAACACGATTCACTTTCTTGTTAAACACAACTTGAATGTCATCAAATTGGACAACTTGATGTCGAAAGAGTTTCATTAACTTGCCATTTTTTGTTCTAACAAATCACATAAGCAACTACGGCATTTTAATGACACTTGTCAATATTTTGACATCATGTTATTATCTTCGATGTTACTCAGGGTAAAAAAGAGTTATTTGACTCATTTCCGTATTGTCTTTTATAGACATGCGGTTTTTTTTGCCTGTTGTAGTCTCAAACTCATACCATTTAGCAACACAATCGGCGATCTTACCGAACCACATGGCTGAAAACGCCATACTCATAAGCCTTGCTAGTCACCGATAACGACATCTTAATTACCCCTCCACCCAAACGTATCTCAAACAGCTCCTCTTTATGCTAAAGGCATTGCATTACGTTCAATAAACAGATGATTAACACGTCAATTCACTTGGCTAATGGCTCTACGGGCAGTTTGAGAACCGGTTATTATCTTGAGCTGAGGTTAAATAAAAAAAGGAGCCGAAGCTCCTTATTTAAATAACCCATTTAGCTTAGATTACTTTTTGTTCATTGTCGCTAAGTAGAATGCGATATCAATTAACTCGTCATAAGATTTAATTGAGCTGGTTTCTACTCGGTATTTACCATTAACAACTAATGAAGGAACACCCGAAATTTTAGCGTTTTCAGTATCGCGCTTCATTTTCGACATCTGTGCGTTAACCATAAATGAATTCGCCGCAGCATCGTAAGCTTTAGCCTCTACGCCATTGGCAATAAATACTGCTCTGATATCGTCTGGGCGGGTAAACTGCTGACGCTTATCGTGGATAGCACTAAATAATGCCGTGTCAATTTTCTCATCAACATTAAGCTGCTGCGCAACCGCAAAAGCACGTGACATTTCTACGCCCATTTGGCGACCAATAAACTCAACGTGAGCTTGATTAAAGCTGACACCTTCGGGTAAATTCGCTTCAATTTTAGGCACTACGGTTTTAGCAAAGTTAAAACAATGGGGGCAAAAGAATGAGAAAAACTCTGTGATTTCTGGTTTGGCTGTTTCAGGGCCTTCATTAATCACAGTGTAATGCACACCTTCTTTATAATCGGCAGCCATCGCAACCATCGGCGCGAGCAGGAGTGCTGCGGCCATCAATAATGCTTTTTTCATTTTACTTCCTTCTAAGTAGGCAAAAATATCAATACGCTGGCTCTATCATAGTCTAGCGTTAGTCTTTAACTCAATCGTTAGCTAATTGTATTTGTAACTAAATACTATTAGGTAGTGATTATGAAATATTGTTAATTAAAACTGGGTAAACTCAATGGTGGCTCGTTCAGTGCCGATAACTGCTCTTTAAATGCCAGCGTTTGTTGTTCCCAGTATTTAATATCGGCAAACCATGGAAAATTCATTGGAAAGGCAGGGTCCTGCCAACGCTTGGTTAACCACGCGTTATAGTGCACCATCCTGAATGCCCTTAACGGCTCAATCAGTGCCAATTGCTTAGCATCAAAATCACAAAATTCTTGATATCCCTCTAATAGAAGATCAATTTGCAATAACTGTTGCTGGCGATCTCCGGTTAACATCATCCACAAGTCTTGTACTGCTGGGCCTTGCCTGGCATCGTCTAAGTCGACAAACCCAGGTCCAGTTGGTGTCCATAAAATATTACTCGGATGTAAGTCGCCGTGCAGGCGTATCGAGGTAAACTGGTGTTGCTGCCAAATCTGCTTGGCTTTATCTAATACCTGCTCAACTACCGTAAAAAAAGCCGTTTGCATCGAGCTGGAAACAATCCCACTTTCACGTAAATAGCGATAAGACTCATCGCCCAAAATGGCTGGCGTGAGCGGTTCACGATACACAAAGGGCTGCCTTGCGCCATATTGATGAATACGGCCAATAAAGCGGCCAACCGATTCAAGTTGCTCAAGATTGTCGACTTCAAACGCGCGCCCGCCAATAGAGGGGAAGAGTCCAAAACGATAACCTTGATACTCAAATAAGGTTTTGCCCTCAATGACGACTGGAACGGCTATGGGGATGTCTTCAGCGGCTAATTCTAATGCATAATCATGTTCTTCTTGAATTTGTTCATTGCTCCAACGATGTGGGCGATAAAACTTCACCACATAACGAAGGCCTTGATCACAGCGGAACTGATACACCCTATTTTCATAACTGTTTAACGCTAATAACCCCGTCTCAGGGTAGATGCCTATGCTTTCAATCGCATCAAGAATGAGATCGGGTTTCAGTGCCTGAAAATGAAATTCTGCGCCGGTACAGTTGTCCATGTATGCCTTCTTAAGTCGTTTGAATATGTGGAGCAAGTAGCGTTAACAAAAACGCTAATACGTCTAATTCTTTCGCATTATCGGTAGAAATCCAACAAATATCACCATAAAACTCGTAATGTAACCATAAAGGACTTCCTTCAAAATTGAGCAACCATTGATGACGATCCGCTCCCCATTGGCGATCACGGATGTCGCAATCAAGTACAGCCGCTAGCGGTTCGGCAAATCGTTCAAATTGCTCAAAATCCACTTCAGCTTGAATAACAATACTTAATGCTTGCGGATCTAATTGGGCTGAAAGTAATTTCATAATCGACTCAGGTAAAATACATTAATTAACTGCTACAAGACATAATTAAGCCTTGTCCCCAGTCGGGTGGGCGTTTGGCAAAGTCTTCCATCTCGGGCTGTTCGTCATAAGGACGGCGTAAAAGTTGCTGGAGTTGTAATAATTTGCTGTTATCACCGTTCTCTTCTATATCGATAATGGCTTCTTGGGCTAGGTAATTACGCAAGATGTATTTCGGATTGACACTGTTGCGCTCGCATTGCCACCCGTGAATATCTGCCACCTCACCCACTCGGTCTTGGTAAGCTTTATACCAGGTATCAAAGCCAGCAACATCGACCATATCGTCCCGTAAAGTAGAATGTGAGTGACTCGGGTCCAGCTGACCAAAACGGCGTAAACTATTGGTGTAATCAAGCTGGTTAGTTTCCAGTAAGACGGTAAATTGCCCCAACAACTGCAAATCATGTTTATCGAGCTCAGCTTGAGCCTCTTGACTGAGAGGTTTTGCGCTAAGATCTTGTGAATTAAGTGCATGTAAACTCGCGGCTTGATGCAATCCCAACTTGCCACGCATAAGGCGTAAATACTGCTTAACCAGTTCAGATTGATAAGTATTTAGCGCTGCAATTAAATCGTCAGACTCAATAATGGGCGTTAATGCTTGGGCCAAACGTTTGAGGTTCCACAACCCTACTGCGGGTTGCTGGCCAAAGGCATAACGGCCTTCGTGATCAGAATGATTACAAATAAAGCCTTCTTTAAAGGTGTCTAAGAAAGCAAAGGGCCCAAAATCAAAGGTATCACCGAGTATCGACATATTGTCGGTATTCATCACGCCGTGAGCAAACCCGACAGACTGCCAGTGTGCAATCATTTTAGCGGTAGATTGCACTATCTCATAAAACCATTGTTTGTAACCTGCGGCATCTGTTGATAAATGCGCAAAATGCTGCTTAATCGTAAAATTAACCAATTGAGAAAGCTTGCCAGTATCACCTTGTTCGCCATGACAAAAATATTCAAAATGGCCAAACCGAATGTGGCTTTTAGCCAAGCGCACCGTTATGGCGGCCGTTTCTTGGCTTTCACGCCAAACGGGTAAATCGGAGCCAATAACCGCTAACGCACGGCTGGTAGGTACATTTAGCGCAGCAAGCGCTTCGGATACTAAAAACTCGCGCACCGCAGAGCGCATTACCGCACGACCATCACCTTGGCGAGAATACGGCGTAGGGCCACCGCCTTTTAAGGCGACATCCCAAGCGCCATTTGGGCCAATGGCTTCGCCTAATATAATTGAGCGACCATCGCCCAATCTGGGGGTATAGCCACCAAATTGATGACCACTGTAGACTTGAGCATAATAGCTCGCACCAGGCGCGGCATAGTTAGCCGATAACTGCATTAACAATTCAGCATTAGGCTTTTCTAAACCAATCAGTTGAGCAGCATCATCACTCCAACCAAGCCAATGAGGATTACTGATTGGCAAAGGATAAACTTGTGAATAAAAGCCTTCTAATTGTTCAAAAAAATCTTGCTTAAATTGCATCATCCACAACTCCTGCAACTTGGCTTTTACACTGCAATTGCTGCTGTTCATCTACCTGACACAGCTCTGCACACACAAAAGCTTGCTCTGCGGGCACTGAAGACGCTTGTAAACGTAACATTCCTGTACCTTTGGCCTGGCATTGCTCCAATGAATCGTAATAACCAGCAATATGGTCTTGCTGTACTATTTTCGTAGGAACAGGTGCTTGGTCTGCAACATAAAATAAGGTCCATTGTGGAGTACGAAAACAACCGGCAAGTAAGACCACGGTGGCAGTAATTAGCAATATTTTAGTCAATGTACGAGTCATTAATGTCATTTTTAACCTTGAAATCATTGGATCTGAAGCAACAAAAAAGCGAACCAAGGTCCGCTTTCCTTTTGAATATCATACCTGATATCCATCCAACAGTATTGAATAGCCTGTTAGCTCACTTTAGTTTTAGCCTTTTCGATACGTTTTATTCGCCCTTCAAACCCAGTGACAGTGCCATCGGTTAACTGGTATTCAAGCGCTTGTTGACAGACCTTAACTGCCTCATCAAACTGACCCACGTCGTTCAACAAGGTCGATAATTGCATAAACGCCGGAGATTTGATTTCATCAGTATTTTGTTGGGTGATGTTTTGCTGATGTAATAAGCGATATAATGCTAAATAGGTCGACTGTAAGGCCGCACCATATTGACAATAATCAGCTTGCTTGCGCATCTTATAGCAATGGTTAATCACACTGACTAATTCACTATGCTGATGTTGAAGATCGGTGGCAATGTTGGCAGCATCAACCTGTTGTACAAAGCTCTCGCTTGCCCAATCACCTTCAACACTGACTAGATCCAATAGCGACCCTTTATGGTTTGACACTTCAACCGCGGGGGTATCAGGCACTATGGCCTCAACATGACTCTTGCTCACTTCAGCCACAGCGACAGTATCCTTTGATGCTGCTTTTGGCTCGCAAACAACATCTGTTTGCTGGGTGTCTGCTGCTGATATGTTGGGTTCAGTAAGAGCAGCCTCGACAGGCTCATCAACAGACACGGCTGAATTAAGTTTATCGTTATCTACAGCTCGGTCTGATAATGCATCATCGTCAACCGATTTATCACTGGCGGCATGCTCAGGCTCGGTTATCGTAGTCTCGTCTGTCGCGGCTAACGTTTCAGATTGAGCTACCTCACTGGATGATGAATGCGGTGTAACATTACGATCGGTTTTATCAAGTTCTTGTTTTGCCACCGCTTGAGTGCGTCTGTATAGATACAGAGCAATTGCAATCAATATGACAATTAAAATTACCTTCATTAGGCTTCCACCTTGCTGATTATATGCCGTAGCACATGATTTTATCTCACTCACAATACTCATTGTGAGGCAATGTACGGTTTTAATGATACCGCGCTGTTTTTTTAAGCACCATTCATTATTGTTTCAATGTACACTATAAAATCAAGTATTTATGTATTTTAATCTATAACAAGTCATAGACAACCTATCATTTAGCATCAGTTTCAATCATTTTTGCGATCCAAACCTCAAAAAATGACATTTTGCGCATAAGCTCAAAATTAAATAAGCTAAGTTTGCTAGGTTCAATTGCCAAGCTTACACTATTAATATCCGACTGTTTTACTAAGGTATTTAATAAGAGATAATATTATGAGTGATAAAGAATTATTAAGTGGTAAATTACTCTACGAATTCCGAACAATACAAGCTATGGTCGAAATATACTGTAAAGCGCACCACCCGCTCAAGCCGTCCCAAGGTGTATGCCAGCAGTGTAGTGAGTTTTTAAGCTATGCCAATACTCGCCTAGATCGTTGCCCATACGGCCAAGATAAACCCACTTGCAATAAATGCCCTGTCCATTGTTACAAACCTCACATGAAGCAAAGAGCGCGTGAAATCATGATGTTTTCTGGGCCCAAAATGCTATTACCTCATCCTATTTTGGCAATTAAGCATTTACTTGCTGAGCGTAAACCGGCACCCGGTTTACCACCAGAAAGAGTCTCAAACAGGCATTTACGAAAATCTGAGCAAAGTTAACCACCGGAAACTACTCGGTTTGCAGAAAGTAGGTTAGTATTCACTATCGTCAAAGAGAGTGAAAATGAACCAATTTAACGATTTCTTCATTCAAACATACTGGTGGCTTTCCTTACTCGGAGGCATTCATTGCCTTGGGGTAGGCCTGTATGTTCATTATATTTACCAAAGCACGACTCGCAGCAATAGCCTGCTAGCCGGAATGTTCTTACTCATAGGTTGTTATTTTTTAACCGGGTTGCTAACCCAAGAAACAACACCGATCCCAATCCATTTAGCGCTTACTCTCTTTATTCCTGTCTATTTTTTACTCATGCCCATGCTGTACTTATATTGTAAAAGCAGCTTAACGGAAGAAGACTATCAACCGCTATTAATCAAGCATTTTGCTTGTGCGATTATCGTTGCATTAGTGACCAGTTCAGCCATATTATTTCATATCAGTATTGACCCACAAACCTCAAATAACACCATCGGTTCTCTAGCTGAGTTAAACAGCATTAGTCTATTGGCTTTGACCTTACCCATATTATTAATGCTACAAACTATTATCTATTTTTGGCTGATTTACCGCTTATTGTCTCACTATCGCCCCCAGTATTTGGCCAATAGGCAACCCAATTTGCAAGTGATACGTTTTCGCTGGTTAAGTGTATTAACCATTGGTATTCTGATTAATTGGGTGTTGCGCATTGTATTGGTGTATTTACCATTTTACTTGGGTGATTCAGTCTCTTTGTTAATCCAAGCGGTAACACGTTTAAGCCTATTACTGACTGTATATGTGTTTGCTTTATATGGTATCCAGCAAGTCACGCGAGCAGCCTATTTGCGCGGCACACTCAACGCCACCAAAAAAGCAGCGACACCAACCACAGAGCAGCTTCTGGACCAGGAAGAAATAACCTATTTACATGATTTAATGCTGGATGAGGATGAGAGCGACGCTACCGATTTTTCAGCAGATCAATCAGCAGCAGATCAGGGCGACAAAAAAGACTAGTGCTACAGAAAAAACAGCTGATTCTCCTGAACACATCACGTTGAACATAATGATCAACGTCTGCTGGCGCCCGCCGACATAAATGTTTATTAACACCCGTCATTTTAGGGTTATGCTATTCTATGGTGAGTTTTACCATGACAATTTAGTCACTGAGGTTATTTATGAAACGTTCAATTAGCTTAGTTGTTTCCAGTTTACTCGTGTTATTAAGCTTCGCGTTTTCAGCTCCTAGTTTTGCAAACGAAGATGCTTATAACGATGCTATTACTAATTTTAAAAAAGCCAATGAAAGCCGCCATTTATTTGATACTGCTTATGGTTATGCCATCTTCCCCACCGTAGCCAAAGGCGGTATCGGGATTGGTGCCGCATATGGAAATGGTCGTGTATACCAAAGCGATGCTTATATGGGGGATTCCACGTTAACCCAGCTATCCATTGGTTTTCAATTAGGCGGACAAGCCTATAGCGAAATTATCTTTTTTAAAGATGCTAAAGCTTATAATGATTTCACCAGCGGTAGCTTTGAATTTAGTGCCCAAGCATCTGCCGTAGCGATTAACGTTGGTGCCAATGCTCAAGTCGGTACTACGGGCAATTCAGCTGGTGCAGGGCAAGCAGGCAGTAACCACACTGCAACAGCCGCTTATATCAATGGCATGGCAATATTTACCGCCGCAAAAGGAGGCTTAATGTTTGAAGCCGCCCTAGCAGGTCAGTCATTTACCTTTGATGGCAAGTAACCGCTGCTAGTCTTAACACTCGTTAAGTACATAACATTCAGGCTGCCATTGGCAGCCTGAATTATTTGGAAAGAGTGGTTTATTAACGCAGAATCCAAACAATGACATTTGCATATACAGAGTAGCCTAGCTAACTCGTTTGTGGACAAAAGTGTGTTTAAGATATGGCCTGCGGCCACTAACGTCGTGGCGCGTCGCCCACACCAGACCAAAAGGAAACCAACGGCAGTTCCCTCTTAACTCTTTATAAAAGAATTAGCCCTGCCGCCCCGCAACATTTTCCCTATTTACTTAAACAACAGATGCGAAAAGGTCGCCATGGGGATTGATCCAGCTTTTAAATTCATTTGTATGCTGCTTCGGCCCATCTTGTAATAAAGAGTGAAAATGCTAACGCTTCCGATGGTACATCCTGTACCGCGAAAGCTAGCTTGACGCCCTGTCAGGCTCACGCATTCTTTTATAAAGAGTCTTCAACGGCCTCAAGTTCAGAGTTGAATTTATAAATTTCTAAGCAAAGCTAACTGATTTTTGTACATTTTAGAGTTAGAGTGATTATTAAATGGATAACCCAATAATTAATGAATCTAGGGTAACTCCCACATTTTAGGCTGGTTTGGAAGCTGAAAAAAAACAGTCCTACAACATGTGAAAGCTTTTAATCACACCCCCACAGTCATTAGCATTAAATACAATGCTCATGACTGTGGATGGTTATAGAAAACACATCTCAATTCACTAAGTAACGTTAGTACTACTATCTAGCAAATGTTTCATGTCATTTAATCTACTGATAATCAGATTTTTTCTTCCATCTCTACATAAGTATCCATTGCGAATGAGATTATTCATCAATGAAGAGGTTGTTTGACGCGTAGTCCCTATTAGCAGTGAAATATCTTCCATACTTAAATCACATTCGAATCTCAGTCCGTCGGCAGTTTGCTCACCCGACGCTTGTCCCCATGACAGCACAAACTCGATTAATCGATGTCTAGCATCATGAAATATTAGACCCTCGATGATATCCAAAGTACTGCCTAATACTTCCCCTAAAATCCCAGTCATCACCATAGAGAACTCTGGAAATTTTGTGATCTTATTACGAAATATATCAGCCCCCACAAGCATCAATCTCGAATCCTTGCATGTTTCCAAAAATGCTCGAGTATGTGTGCTGAATATATCACCGGGTTCAAGAAAACAGAGGGTAAACTCCCGGCCTTCGTAAGACAGATATACGCGTATCCGACCAGAAGACACAATAAATACCTCATTGCTTCCCATACTCGGTATACTAAATAGCTGTCCTTTTGGAAAGTTTTTACATCTGAACTCATCCAGAAACCCTTCATATTTAGGCTCTTTAAGCTTCTCAATCGTATTCATTCGTGACATTCTCATTTTTGATTGCATGTCATGATCTCCTTATTATTTGAAAAGAATATTCTATTAAAGCCCTATCAGCCCGTTTATTTTACTCATCAATAATTTGTCTAATTGTTGATATCTAAATCGAAGGGTCCAGCACAGCAAATACCTTATAGTTCATATCAACGCTTATATACTCAACTTTAATTGTGTCCAATCTGATACATTTTACTATATTCATTAGAACAGCAGGACAGGCTTTAACAGGCAACCCTACCTTTCGGTACAGGAAATGCAAGGATCGATACTGTTTACGATCAAAGATACGTCAGACACTTTTTCTCCCTTCATCATCACATGTAATGCATCCCAATTAGGATAACTTGGTACCCGCCACTTCATACGCTCAGGTTTGTCACTGCCATCGGTCTTCAGATAATAAAGAAGTTCTCCTCTGGGCGCCTCGCTTTTGGCAATAGCTTCCCCGGCAGGAATCACTGGTAATCCGGTTATGCTAATCAACCCCTTTGGTAATGACCTCAGACACTGCTCAATCAATGACAGAGCAACCACAACCTCATCAAAACGAACCATAGCACGGGACCACACATCACCATCTGGACGACTCTGAACCTCAAAATCCAATTTATCATAAGCGGCATAGGGTGCGTCTTTTCTAACATCGAGAACGATGCCTGATGCCCTAGCGACAGGACCAACTAAACCAAAATCCAATGCTTCGGCCTTGGATATTACCCCTATTCCTTTGGTACGCATTAAAATGAATTTATTGGTGGTGTAGATCTCCTTAATCTCTTCTATCGGCTTCTTAATTCGTTCAATTTGCTTTAGTAAGTAAGCTATTTTATCTTCGTCGAGGTCATATTTTACTCCGCCAATACAAATTGCCCCCAAGTCCATCCGATTACCATACACAGTCTCTTTGACATCCTGCATTATTTCTCGAGTCTCAAGCACATGCATAAACAGCGAGTCATACCCGATAATATGTGCCATGATGCCGATATTAAACAGATTCGATGCCACTCGCTTTATTTCATCAGCAATAACTCTGAGATACTGGCCGCGTTCGGGTACTTTTATGCCAGCAATTTCCTCCAAAGCCATGCAATACGTCGTCGGATGACTGTTGGAGCACAGCGAGCATAATCGCTCTGTCAGAGTGATGTTCTGATAGAAGTTTCTCTTCATAGCAAGGTATTCGAGCCCACGATGTACGTGTCCAGCAGTAATCTCAAGTCCGATTATAGTTTCACCTTCAACTTCTACCTTGAAATACATGGGTTCTTCCAATGCAACATGTATTGGACCTACAGGTAATTTATAACTTGTCATTTGGCTGTCCTCTCTTGTCCATTATATTTTCCCACAATGTTTTGGTACTGGCGGCATTAACCATCGCTGAATAAGGAATGAAGCGTTGGAGCACCGCCGGATCGATAGACTCATCGATGAACAGGCGTCTGGGATCTGGATGCCCTTCAACTTCTATGTCATACAATTCCATAAATTCGCGTTCATTCCAGTCAGCATTGCGAAAAATAGGTGTCAAGGAGGAAATAGTCTTGTTGTCACCGATCAGCTTTACCGTTGCCGTCAGCGTAGATCCGTGTATATCAAAATGATAGGCAATTTCATGGTCCTCAGACGGCAAATTCGCCTTCAGCTGATAGGCTGTAATTGTACTTAGGCGGCCACCAAGATCTTTAACAATTTGGGCCATTAACTGTATATCTTTTACTTTGTCTACCTTACACCATAAAGTGTGCACTCCTTTGTCGTTGATGCGAATCGTCAGACTACGATCCCCCTGAATCGAGGTGTGCAACATAGTTTGGAAACGGCTAATATCATCATTCATACTGACTCTCCTTTTATCAATAGTTTTGTCGACAGCTCACGACGGCAATCAGGGCACATCCGTCCCAATCGCTTAATCATTTCATTTGAGCTCTTATAGGCAACAGCATTGAGTTGTTGACTGGTAGGAATTATTTTTTTCCTGCACTGCACGCATTGAATCAAGGCAACTGTTCCGGTTTCTGTCATGGTGTACTTATCTTCTTGTTTATGTGCTAGGTGCCAATCCTCAGTAAGCTTTATCGCTTTAGGCACACAATAGTGCTCACACAGGCCGCAGAAAGTGCAGGTGTTGTGCCAGAGAGTAAATTCCAGACCATTAGGTGAATCATGAAAGCGAATGGCACCTCCTGCACACACGTGTTCACACATACGACAACCAGTACAAGCTGTTTCATCGAAACGGATGCGGGCTCGGAGCCCCTTTGGAGTGAAGGTTCCACCAAAAGGAAACGGATCCGTCGATGGGCCCTTAATTAAATTCTGTAATAATACTTTTAGCATTTTCATCTCAGCCTCCTACAAACGTTGCTTCCAGATCTCTATGGCCATTGCAATACCTTCAAGAATGGCTTGGGGGCGTGGGGGACAACCGGGAATATTAACATCGACATCAATATATTTATCTATTGGACCTTCAATGGCATAGCTGTCACGAAACACCCCACCAGAAATAGGACATATACCCACTGCAATCGTAACTTTAGGATCAGGAATTTCCTGATATACCTGCAGTACTTTATCTTTAATTCTGGCCGTCAGTGGCCCAGTGATCAGAACGATATCTGCATGTTTCGGAGTGCCGCAATACTGGCATCCGAGACGCTCCACGTCATAACGTGGAATAAGTGCAGTTGTTGCCAATTCCACATCACATCCATTACAGGAGCCTGCATTGATCCGGTAAAGCCATGGAGAACGCACGGACACTTTCGATAAAAAACTCATTTGCAATCACCCTTATCCTTTAAATACGACCAATAATAATCCCACGATGCCGAGCAACTCAGGCCATTTGAAATAAAACAGAAAAGCCTGATCTATACGCATACGCCCTACCGAGGCTCGCAGTAGACTTTTAGTCAATAAAAACAAAATTAAACATTTGAATACAAATCCGATCAGCGCCATCATCCCGGTCGCATTACCCGGTATGAACATCACGATTCCCAGTGCCAATACCACCATGGTTTTCATCGTCGACATGATCTTAAACAATGCCAGAGCGGGCCCAGAATATTCACATAGGGGGCCCTCAAGTACTTCAGACTCAGCTTCAGGTATATCAAATGGGGGAATCCCAAGATTCGCCGGAATAATACTCAGATAAGCCAACACCGCGGGCCACATCCATGGATCAAACAGAAATGAACCATTGTCTTGCTGGTAGTGCACTATATCCATCAAGGAGAAGGTAATCAGATCGCCCTGAGCCAGACCCGTCTTCATGGCCACTGATATCAGCACCAATAACAAAGGACCTTCATAGGCGAGCATCAATGACATCTCCCTAGAAAAACCTATTGCTCCGAAGGTTGATCCGGATGCCGAACCGGCCAGCATGAGTACAATTGCCGGCACCGTGAGTAAATAGAGCAACACGATCAGATCGCCAAACTGGCCATTGGGTTCATACACCCCCACAATTGGCACCAGTGCTATCGCTAGACACATGCTACAGGCACCTATCATAGGCAGAGCCAAAAATAGAGTCCGTGGTGCGCCAATCGGCACCATTGATTGTTTGGACATGAGTTTTAAAATGTCGAAAAAGGGCTGTAATAACGGCGGTCCCACTCGCCGTTGCAGCCTAGCAACGACTATTCGGTCAACTCCCTTGAGCAGTAGACCAAATACCAAAACGGCAGCGGCCACAGGAAACAACACCAAAGGTGCCAATACTGCTTTGAGTATTAACGTATTCATTACTTCTAACATCATCGTCTCCTTATGCCTGTTTCTTGCTAAACAGCAAGGTACGGATCAGTTTTTTCGGGGCTTCATAGAGGCTAGAAGCATTGACATGGGCATCTGCTGAATCGATATCAGTCACACCACAGCTGTGCAAGTGGATATCGACTATTTGTTGGTTACTCAAACGATAGAAGAGCCAGCCAAATACACTTAGCAGGACTAACATCAATGTCAGAGTTATTGGGTGCCAACTTCCGGGACCAGGTAATGCTCCAAACCAAGTAACATCAATACTGCCAAGCCCCATGGAAGACATTATTTCTGAGATAGGTACCAGTAAAATCCCAGGAAATATACCCACCAACAGACTCATTCCGGCCAGGATAAACATCGGGAAAAGCATACTGAAGGGCGCTTCCTTCACCTTCTGCGCAGCATCAGATGCTTGACCTAGGAACGCAACATGAGTGAATTTCAAAACGGCGGCTAAGGTAAACATGCTCGACATCAGTGCGCTAAGCCCAAGTAAAAAGTGCCCAGATTGGAATGCGGCCTGGTAAATGAGCCACTTGGAAGCGAAGCCATTAAGTGGTGGCACGCCAGATAATGACAAGCCTGCAAACAAGAACAGTCCAAAGGTATAGGGCATCTTTCGCCCTAAACCACCGAGCTTATCTAGGCTGTCAACATGAAGCTGGACCAAGATACAACCCGCCGCCAGAAAGAGGATGTTTTTCAAAAACATATGATTGACTAAGTGCATCAGACCTCCGGCGATGCCTAGGGGAGATGATAATGCCAATCCAAGCATGACATAACCTAATTGACTTACCGTACTATAAATAAGCAATCGTTTGATCCCTGTCTGGATCATTGCCATTGCACCGGCATACAGCAAAGTGATCGAGGCTATGACTGCAACTGCATACATCAAATTTGACAGTTCACCACTGGTTCCTAGCTTGCCAAAAACAGCCGCACCACCCATCAATGCGAAGAATTTGAGTACACCATAGGGCCCGCTTTTCAGCAAAACAGCTGAGATATAGCCGCTGACCGGAGTGGGCGCTGTTGGTGGGTGCATCTGGAAATCAATACGCAAAGGTAGTTGGGCAGCTTTCATTAGCAAACCTGCCAAAATCAACACTAATGCCGTGCCTAACCAAGGTAAAGGCATGAGCTGCGCAGCCTCAGCAATCTGACTAAAATCAAATGAACCGCTGCGGACCGACAACATCACAACTCCGAGGAACATGCAGCTGGCACCGATAAAATTAAAAATAAAGTACTTAAAGCCTTCGTTCAGAGAATCCTGGGTTTCTTCATGGATAATCACAAAATACAGCGTCCAGCTGCTCATAATTTCCCAGAAGGCAAAGAAGTTGAATAAGTCGTTACTTGCGGTTACCCCCAACAGGCCACCAATCATAAAGACAAAGAAAAAGAAAAACCTATTCTGAGCGTGTCCATGTTGCATATAACCGATGGAATACAATAGGTTCAAGATGCCGACACCTGAAATAAGCAGGGCAAACCAAAATGAAAGCAAATCGTAACGCTCGGCTTCAAACAGTACAGCGCCTAATGCCAATGCCATTACAATCATCGAAGTGATCCCTGCACGAGTTGAACCAGACTTACCGACAAAGTAAACCAATATTGACCCGCCACAGGCAATGAGAGCACTGAGAGACCAATTCAGGGTTAAATCGGGTATGGAGATCTGTTCAATGGTTCCCCGGCTTGCAAAAAGCTCCACTACCGGTTGCACTAATAACATACCTAGCTGCGGAAATAATCCACCTAATACGACCAATGAGGCAAGTATGGCGGTCGCAAGACGCATAGAAACCGGCGCCTCCGTAATATCGGGGCCATTATATGGCTCAAAAAATAGCACTCTGATTATTCGAATATAGTAAATAGCGCCAATAATGCTCCCGAGCAAAATCATAATTGGCAGAATTAAGTTTCCTGTTTGCACAGCAGCATAGACCATCAGAAACTTACTGAAAAAGCCGCTGAATGGAGGTAGTCCCATAATCGCCAAAATCCCTATAGCGAAACAACAGCAAGTGAATGGCATCTTGCGGCCAACCCCTTTCAAGTCGACAAGCATCTTGCTTTTCATTCGGAAAATTACGGCTCCGGCCGCAAGAAACAGTAAACTTTTAAATATGGCATGATTCATCACGTGCATCATTGCACCAGCAGTACTTAGATGACTTCCAATCCCAAGAATAGCGACAATTTCCCCTACCTGAGCCAAGGTTGAGTAAGCCAGTATTCGTTTAAGATTCTGTTCTTTCAGCGCCTTAACCTCGCCATAAATAAAGGTCAACCCTCCCAATGAAGAGACAATTAAACCAACAGAAAAACCTCCTATGGCAGAGCTTAAACTTGCTAAAGCTCCTGTGCCAAAGACAACAAACAGCACCTTAGCAAGGCCATAAATGCCCGCTTTGGTTAAAATGGCTGACATAGGTGCAGAAATTGAAGATGGGGCGACAGGATGTGCATCAGGTAACCAGCTGTGCATAGGAAATAAACCCGCTTTTACCCCCAAACCGATAATAAAGGTAGCTAAGACCGTTAGCGCGATAGGGGGCGTAAGCTGATTAATCCCCTCACCAATCACATCCATCTCGAAACTACCGAGATTGGCATGCAAAACCAAAATACCAAAATGCATGATATATGCACCGGACACACACATCAGGAAGTATTTCTTCCCCGCCTTTAGCGCTTCATTAGTCTGTTCATGAACCACCAAGAAGTATGAACTCCAGGTCATCAACTCCCAAAACAGATAGAAGTTGCCAAAGTCTGTTGCACTGGTAACACCTAGCAATGAGCCTGTCATTAGGAACAAGAAGAAATAGTAGCGATTGCATTGCTCATCACCGCGCATGTATGAAAGTGAGTAAATAACTACAATCAAGCAAATAAAAGCAAATATTAAGCCGAACAAGTACGACAGACTGTCCACACCTTCGACATTGAAAGCGAGTATCAAAGTAAGACCAGAAATAACTACAGCAAGGGCATTGCGCAAAGTTGGAGAATAGCGACCAACTGCAAAAAGTATAAATCCGCCCAGATAGGGCGCTAGCACCAATGGATTCCATGGAGATTCAAATTCAGGTAACACCACGTTACTCACATCTGACGATAATGACTCAACAAAATGCAGAAATGGCTCAGGGAATAGACTCATGAAGATGGTCAGGACTGTAAGACAAAAAATGGTAGATATTACCAGTCTGGCTTTCGGGACGGAGAAATCAAAGTTTAACTTATTATCTGATTCTGCCAGTTTTTCAAGGCAGACTCGCTGTATGACAATAAGATAATATACCGATGCAATAATACTGGCTAATGTTCCCACTAAAGCCAGCAACCACTGCCCCTGTTCTACCGCGCCATAAAGAATCAAGAACTTACTAAATGAGCCTTTAAACGGAGAAAGCCCCATCACAGAAAAGAGTCCAAAACCAAATATCGTCGCTACTACCGGCATTCTATGTCCACTGCCAGCTAACTTACTAAGACTCGATGATCCCGTCCTTTTAATAAGATACCAAGCCGACACATATACCAACATGCGCATCACTGACTGGAAGCAAAGGTGAAGCATTGCACCTGTTTCTGCTGCCTCATTTCCCAAACCGAAACCCAGCATCACATAACCAAGTTCCGCTAATGTTGAAAACAACAGCATCTTTTTGAGACAGTGGACATTTCTTAATGTCCACACCTCGCCAAGCAGCAGAAGCAGCGCTCCTCCCCAAGCTAGAATCGAATTATCAAGCATGTTATTCCCCGTTATATTTGTTTGATAGTGAATATAATTCGGGACAAATTTAATTCAGATAGGGGGGAGGATCTGTCGCCTTGCTGACAGTAGAGTGTCATTAAATTTCGTAGCATAGCTTTACATTAACAACTGGTGCGATAAAACAAGCTAATCTGCATTATTTTACTATCAAAATACTAATAAAAATTATATTCAACATATTGAATAAAAACAGAAATATAACATTTATCTCCACAGGTTTTTTTAGGAGGGGAAGTTGATACAAGTAGTTTCAAAGAAATAAATATGAATTCGCAATTTCATGACATGACGCACTGTTAAGAAATTTATCAAATTGGAGAACACAAAATATGACGTCGATTCTTTTACTCGGATTTTTATTAGGAATGCAGCATGCGCTGGAAGCGGATCACTTGGCAGCCGTATCTTCAATTTCAGTCGGTGAAGCCTCTATTCGTAATGTTGTTACCCATGGCGCCATTTGGGGGATGGGGCATACCCTTACCCTTATGCTGTTTGCTGGAGGTGCGGTACTACTTGGGCTTGAATTCAGCGAGTCGATGACTGGTTTATTAGAGTTTGGTGTTGGCATAATGTTAATCTATTTGGGTTTTTCTGTACTCAGAGGGGTAGTTAAGAATAAAGTCCACATCCATCTCCACAAGCATGACAATGAGCCACATCTTCATGCCCATTCTCATGCCCTAGATACCGGATCACATGACAGCAATATGCACCGGCACTCCCACCCGCCAAGAATACCAATGCGAACCTTATTTATCGGTATGACTCATGGCTTGGCCGGATCATCTGCGTTAGTCATATTAGTGGCCTCAACAACCCCCTCGCCATTAATTGGCTTATGCTACGTGGTTCTATTTGGACTAGGCTCCATTTTAGGTATGGCCTCATTGTCAGCCTTGATTGCAGTACCATTTTTAAAAACAGCCAACCAATTAAATACCAAGATCAGCACCGGTCTACGATGCTTAATCGGCCTAGGAACCTTAGTCTTGGGAAGCCAAATTATTTATCACAATGGCTTGGTGCTTTTCGCTTAATAATCAGGTACCAATATTTGGCTGGCATATGCTGGCAAAATACTTGCGTGATTAATCAAGATGGTCGTATTCGAACGCCTCAATTTTTCCCACCTTTGGCAGCCGGCAATCTCTGCGCTAGTCATAAGAAATAGAATATAAAGGAGTCTAGATACAACTCTGCCTTGTTAGGTTCACATCCAGCCTAATTTCCACAAATAGCCGATTACAGTACAGCGGCTTTGCCATCAAAGAGGCCAACGATTAATCTTAGCTGGCCACGACATGCTAGCGCTTAGAAAGGCCGACAGATGCAAGAACGCGCTAAAGTAATGGAATTGAACTACGGATATTTATCCATTCCCTAGGAGTTCCAGTAACAAACAATGAAACAGAGCACTGAATACCCGCTAGGGTAATCATGAGTAATACTTATTATGGACCGGTTCTAATAACGGCCAATAATTACCATATCGAATGCTATCCGTTGTTGATACCGCTAATAAGCACAAGTTATCGCCGCTCACTGTCATTAACAATATTGTCAGTGCCGTCATGAAAACACACTCATATATGGATGTGTTTAAGCTTGGGTGGGTTCGAACCGTGGAATATAAACTCACGTGACCATGCAGGATTTATAGCGGAGGTCGAGCTGGTGCTCGATGAGATGAGTTGCGAAGCAGTACCGTACAAACAAGGGTTTTAATGGGGTATCTCCTTATAAATCAAGGCCTATTCAATGCAATAAAACTCCGACCCTTCATATATTGTTGTATTTAGCCAGAACTGATACTTAAGTCTCAATTATGCATATTTTATCCTATTAGTGTCATCTGGCCGACAGATTTTATGTCGGTGCTACTGCAAAATTTTCATAAGCTAAAAAATAATCAACTGTTCAACTATGGGCACCTAAATGCATGAAGCAACAATTACCAGTGCACTGGTCAAGACTTTACTTGCTGAGGCCACACGCCATGGTGTGACTCACGTAAAGCGTGTAACCGTTAAAATCGGCATGCTAAAAGCGGTAGAGCCACAGGCGCTAAGTTTTTGTTTCAACATGTTTGCCGAAGGCACAATTGCAGAAAATGCTGAATTGGTGATTGAACATCTTCCACCCATTGCGCGATGCAGGGGATGCCAAGTGCAGTTTAAGGTACCGAAGTTTAAATTTCGTTGTCCTGACTGTGATGATACAAATCTTGAGATCATTCAGGGTGAAGAGCTATTTATTGATAGTTTTGAAATATAGAAAAAACTAAAAGGCCGACGTTATGAAAGAGCTGGAGAATGTAATTATCTATGCTGACGCTCAGAAGTGTATCGGGTGTCATAGCTGTGAGCTCGCCTGCGCAGTGGCACATGGGGGCAAAGGTGGGCTTATAGGGGCTGTAATCAACAAACAACCCCTGCATCCGCGAATAAAAGTGGTGGAAGCCGATGGTGTGATCATGCCAATGCAGTGCAGGCAATGTGAAAATGCACCATGTGCCATGGTGTGCCCTACAGGAGCTTGTCGCCAAGAAAATGGGCAGGTGATGATAGTCGAAAGCAACTGTGTTGGTTGCAAGCTATGTGTCATGGTTTGTCCATTTGGAGCCATAACAGTAAGAAGAGATAGTTTTAAAGATGATGGCTCTTCTACCAACCAGGGAGTGGCGCTTAAATGTGATCTTTGTACCTCTTGGTGTGCTGAGAATAACAAAAAAGATACGGCATGCGTGGAAGCCTGCCCAACTAAGGCTATCAGCCTGATCAAGATGCATGAATATAGAACGGCACTGTTAAAGGCTAGGGCTAAAGAGCTAGCTCAATCGCATAAACATATGAATATGACACTGAGGAAACTGTGATGAATAATAGAATTAAAACAAGTGATCCAGCAGTAATAGCCCTATGCTCTGTGGCTGAAAGTGAGGGGATTGCTACAGTATTTGATCGCTATCAGGCACAGCAACCTCAGTGTGGGTTTGGGTCTTTGGGCTTGTGCTGCCGAATATGTTGGAAAGGCCCCTGCCGAGTAGATCCCTTTGGTGATGGTCCCCAAGCTGGTATCTGTGGTGCCGATAAACATACGATCGTAGCGCGTAATGTCACTCGTATGATGGCCGCAGGTGCCGCCGCCCACTCAGAACATGGCCGTCATATTGCCTTAGCTCTGCAGAAAATTGGTAAGGGACTTTTGCCTGCTTACCGGATACGTGATGAAGCTAAACTTTATCGTATTGCTACGTTGCTTAATATTGATACTCAAAACAAAGAAATGCTTGAAGTAGCATACGATGTAGCAACAAAGACACTAGAAGACTATCAGAATCAAGACCATCATAAAGGGTGTCATTGGATAAGTGCGACTCTGCCTAAGAAACGGGTTGAACTTCTGAGTCATCTTGGGGTGCTACCGCATAATATCGATGCCACCGTATCGCAGATCATGGCAAGAACACACATAGGTTGTGATGCCGAACCCAAGAATGTGTTCCTAGGCGGTATTCGCGGCGCCTTAGCAGACTTTAATGGTATGTCTCTGGCAACAGAGTTGTCAGATGTGATGTTTGGCACTCCAAGTCCGGTGGTTACTGAAGCCAATATCGGTGTTATAGATAAAAATGCTGTCAATATCGCTGTCAATGGTCATAACCCCATGCTCAGTGAAGTCATCTGCGATATGGCCAGAGAAATGAATGATATTGCTAAAGGGGTTGGGGCTCCAAAGGGGATAAATATTGTTGGTATTTGTTGTACCGGTAATGAAGTGATGATGCGCCATGGTGTGCCTTTAGCGACCAACTATCTTTCTCAAGAAATGGCTATATTGACTGGCGCGTTAGATGCAATGGTGGTTGATGTGCAGTGCATTATGCCATCTTTACCTCAGATAGGAAATTGCTTCCATACAGAAGTCATTACGACCATGGATGAAAATAAGATGCAGGGTGCACGTCATATTAGCTTCCATGAAGAAAATGCAGTGGAAACTGCACGGGAAATCATTCAGTGCGCAATAAATGCCTATACACGCCGGGATCCAAAGAGGGTCAACATCCCCAATATTAAACAAACTGCTGTGGTGGGGTTCAGTAGCGAAGCCGTAATGGCTGCTCTTTCTAAGATCGATGCAGATGATCCGCTAAAACCTTTGGTTGATAACATTGTTAATGGAAATATTCAGGGCGTGGCTTTATTTGCTGGCTGCAACAGTACCCAAACAGTACAAGATGAAAGTTATCAGGTCATCGCTAAAACGCTTGCTGCAAATAACGTTTTGATGCTTGCAACGGGTTGTGGTGCTGGAGCATTTGCCAAACATGGGCTGATGAATCAACAGGCAACGGAGCAGTATGCAGGTGACTCACTCAAGGCCGTATTAACTGCAATTGGTCAGGCCGCGGGGCTCGGAGGTCCCTTACCACTAGTGCTACATATGGGATCTTGTGTTGATAATAGCCGAGCGGTGAGTCTGGCGACGGCATTGGCTAACAGATTAGGTGTTGATTTGTGTGATCTACCTTTAGTGGCATCAGCACCTGAGGCGATGTCCGAAAAAGCAATTGCGATTGCTTCATGGGGCGTTGCCATCGGCTTACCTACTCATCTTGGCACTATGCCTCAGGTGACAGGTTCTGATGTGATTACCGATCTAATGCAGGAAGGCGCTAAAGATCTATTTGATGGTTACTTTATTGTCGAGACTGATCCTAAAATTGCCGGTAATAAACTGGTGGATGTCATTAAACAAAAACGCCAAAAATTAGGTATTTAACTAAAAACATCCCCGGTGAGTCTTCATATGTCCACCGGGGCTGATTAAGAGGTCAATATGAAAATAGCTATTACTGGTAAAGGGGGCGTCGGAAAAACGACTATTGCAGGATTATTAGCACGCTCATTTGCTTTGCAAGGACGAAGAGTATTGGCGATTGATGCCGATCCCGATGCAAACCTTGCGTCTGCAATAGGTATTCCGGCTCAAAAGTTAGCGGGTTTACAGCCTTTTTCTAAAATGAAAAACCTTGCCAAACAACGAACGGGAGCAGATCAGAATAATGGCGGTCTATTTGTGCTCAACCCCAGAGTCGATGATTTACCTGATAGACACTGCGTAGAGCATGCTGGCGTCCGCCTGCTGATGATGGGAACGGTAGAGCATGGTGGGTCTGGATGTGTTTGTCCTGAACATACATTACTGCGGAGTCTGATGAAACATCTCTTATTGGATAGAGACGATGTATTGATCATGGATATGGAAGCCGGAATAGAACATTTGGGCAGAGCAACCGCAGAGGCAGTTGATGTACTCATTGTTGTCGTTGAACCCGGAAGCCGCAGTCTGCAAACTTCAATTCAGATAGAACAATTGGCAGGTGAAATTGGTATAACCAAAATTGTATACATTGCCAGTAAAGTAGCAGACGAGGCTGATTTAACTTATCTGCAACAGTCACTTCAGAATAAAACCTTGTTGGGGCATCTGTCTGTAAGTGAGGCAATAAGAGAAGCGGATAAAAAGGGATCTTGTGCTTTTGATATGCAAGGCGAATTCAAAACTCAAATTTCTAATATTGTGACTGCACTCGGTGCTTTTTCTCGATAATTCCTTAATTAATATATCCACAATGCATGAAAACCTGGAGATAGGCCATGTGTAATATCACAGTTAAATTAATGTCCAACGATACTGAAGAGTTAATCAAAGACGTCACTCAGATCGAATTTTGCACTTCAGACATATTAGTAAGCACTTTTTTTGAACAGGACAGGGCCTTGTCAGGCTATAAACCTGTATTAATAGATTTTCTTCAAGGGCTCGTGGTTCTCGAACGGCAAACTAGTCCAGGTCAATTAGGAATAATATGATGAAAGACGATGTAAATATGCAAAAAACCGAAGCTGAAAAAATTGCAATCGGTCAAACAATAGCAGAGCGATTAAAAGTGCTATTACCCCACTGGAATCATCATAACGATGAACATATTACCCAGCTTAATAACTGGCGAGAAAAGATGATTGAAGAGGAGCTTAACGAACTTGCGGAGACAATTGAGAGCGCAGTATTTCATATGAAGTGCAGTGGAGAATTTTTGTCAAAAGCTTTAAATAGTCTTAATTCAGAACCAGAGAATAGCGTTCAAACTCACCATTCCTGAATATAATATTGCTAAGAGTAACGGAGTTAAATATGTGTAATACGTGTAACTGCAATATAACCGACGGTAACCGTCACCTTCTACAAGAAGGTGCAGAGTATGCTAACTGTAGTGATGGAAGCAGATCGATTGAAGTAATAAAAAATTTATTGCATGAGAATGATCACCAGGCTGAGCATAACAGAGGTTTTTTTAATGACCGTAACATCTTGGTTATCAATCTAATGTCGTCCCCAGGCAGTGGCAAAACACGCCTTTTAGAGGCGAGTATTGGTGCATTAAAAGAACGCGGTGTTGGTGTTGCAGTTATCGAGGGCGATCTGGAAACGGAGAATGATGCTGACAGGATCCGTAAGCATGGGGTGCCCGTTATTCAGATCACTACCGGCATGGCTTGCCACCTAGATGCACATATGATTGACAAGGCAATCATAGAGCTTGATTTAGAAAAGGTCGATATTCTGTTTATTGAAAACGTGGGCAATCTGGTTTGTCCTGCAAGTTTCGATCTTGGCCAACATCTGAACGTTGTGCTTTTATCTGTAACAGAAGGAGATGACAAACCCTCTAAATATCCGGTAATGTTTCGAGAAGCCGATACAGTGTTACTGACCAAAGCCGATCTATTACCTCATTTTGATGACTTTTCAGTAGACAATGCAAAAAGGGCTGTGTATGAATTGTCGGATAGAACCGATATCTTAACCTTGTCCGCCAAAAGTGGGACTGGAATGAATGAGTGGTTAACTTGGCTACAAGCATCCCTATTTCGGTGCCGCAACAATGAACTTGCTTCGCAGTTCATTGGCTCCCAAGATACTGCCTAGCCTAAATGAATCAATTTAACCTTTAGAGTGGACTGTGAAAAATGTGTATTTAGTGTTTAATATTCAGTTAGTCATTCTGGATTATTAATACTGAGTCTGGAGGCAAACTAAGCCTTGCCTATACTAAGGCGCCAGTGTAATGGCAGAGTTATTTCCCCACTCTTTTGTAAGTCAATCAGCTACAACTTGGCGCCAATAATTAGATACACTTATACCATTGGCAATAGTTTGTAACTCACAAATGGGCATAAATGAGTTTGCCTGTTTAACTGAAAATGTACAAATTCAACTCTGAACTTGAGGCCGTTAAAGACTTTTTATAAAAGAATGCGTGAGCAGATTCATCGCTTCAGGTTCAATTAAAATCGAGGACGTTGAAGAAAATAGCGTGAAGCTCACATGGCCTTTCACGTATATCCATATACTCCAAGGCATTCAGGCATCCTGCCTATCAGATGCTAGCTAGCTTTCGCGGTACCGGTCGTTCCTTGGCGTTCTGCCATCACGACATTCGTAAATCCATTCACATCAGATGTACCATCGGAAGCGTTAGCATTTTCACTCTTTATTGCAAAATGGGCCGAAGCAGCATACAAATGAATTTAAAAGCTGGATCAATCCCCATGGCGACCTTTTCGCATCTGTTGTTTAAGTAAATAGGGAAAATGTTGCGGGGCGGCTGGGCCAATTCTTTTAAAAAGAGTAAAGAGGGAACAGCCGTTGGTTTCCTCTTGGTCTGGTGTGGGCGAAGCGCCACGACGTTCGTGGCCGCAGGCCATACGCTCAGAATACAAATGACCGCAGACTACATCTAAAAATCACAATGGAATAATACTTATCAAAAAACTTATTTATATCCCCAAGGTTTCGGCGGTAATGCGACAGGCTTAGTGAGATCAAACTCTACTTTAAAGTCGCGATTTTCTCGGCTTAAGCGATAAGTAAACGTATGGGCTTCAATCATCATCTGCCATTCGTTAGTGACCGACTGGGTTAAGCCATGTTGCTTAAAATTAGCAATGGACTCATCATCTACAGGAAAAGTCTGCATATTTGCAGTGCCAGTATCGCGTGTATCACCACCATACATAGTCACTTTATCTTCGCTGCCATCTTGATGGCGATGGTCATGCTTTAAGCGTAATCCGGTATCGGTTTGAGTTATCACCCAAGTGCGAGAGTGATCATCGCCAACATGAAATGGAATACGTAACTGATGATCGGTGCATTCTCTTACATGCATAACTAATAATTTGCCACTAAAGCCATCCCCTTCACCGCCACCAGCAGTGACTTTACCCGCAAAAGCTTTACCGCAAAGATCGCTGATCGCTTCAAAAAATTGCTGTTGCTGTACCGAGTTAGCGGCATAAGCAGGATTAACTAACATAGCGCTACCACACAGCAGTACACCACTGAAATATCCGCTAAGCCTAATTAACGTTGGCATAATGATCGTTCCTTGTTTATCAAACCATTGGGTCATTTAATCAATAAAGTGCCGTCGTATAACAAAACGGCGACTGAGCAGACTAAATTAAAAGACCAAAGTATCGAACCAGATTACCTTGTTATTGAATCTGTTGCTGCTAAAAAAACAAAACCCGCAAACGTTAATGCGGGTTTTTATGACGGTAAGTTAACGTGTTAGCTTACTTGGCGTATTTAGATTTAGTCGCCCAAGTGGTCGCTTTAGCTGGACGCTTAGCGCCTTGGTTTTTGGGTGCTTGCCCTTTTGCCGCTTGGCCCGAAGCCTTGGCTGGAGACTTTGGTTTCTGCCCTACTGGCTTAGCACTGCCTTTGTCTGCTTTAGTGGTACCTTTACGGTCTTCAAACTGATCAGCAGAAAAACGCGTCATGGCCTTTTGACCCCCTTGCTCTTTCGCTTTAGCCGATGGCTTTTGGCCCCACTTCACTTTCGTTTGTTCATTACGGGTTTCTGGCGGCACCAAATGATTTGGTCCATTACCAATTAACGACTCTTTACCCATGGCAACTAGCGCTTCACGGATCATCGGCCAACCCAATGGGTCGTGATAACGTAATAAGAATTTATGCAATTTACGCTGACGGCCTTTTTTCGGCACTGTCACTTTTTCACTATCATGCTTAACGTTTTTCAGTGAGTTCAGTTCGGTATGATAAATCGTGGTCGCATTGGCCATCGGTGAGGGATAAAAGTTTTGCACTTGGTCGAGCTTAAATTTCTGCCCTTTTAACCATAACGCCAAATTAACCATGTCTTCATCGGTGGTACCAGGATGCGCCGAAATAAAGTACGGAATTAAAAACTGTTCTTTACCCGCTTCTTTAGAAAACTTATCAAACAGTTCTTTAAACTTGTCATAGGTTCCCATACCTGGCTTCATCATTTTACTGAGCGGGCCGTCTTCGGTATGTTCAGGGGCAATTTTTAAATACCCACCAACATGATGCTTAGCTAACTCTCTAATATATTCCGGGTTTTCGATAGCCAAATCGTAACGAACACCCGAAGCAATTAACACTTTTTTAATGCCAGGTACTTCACGTGCCGCTTTATATAAATCGATGGTGTGTTTATGGTCGGTGCCTAAATGACCACAAATAGACGGATACACACACGACAAACGTCGGCAGGTTTTCTCCGCTTTCTCACTGGTACAGCCTAAACGGTACATGTTTGCCGTTGGGCCGCCCAGGTCAGAAATGACCCCGGTAAAGCCCGGCACTTTTTCTTGAATGTCTTTAATTTCTTTAATGATCGACTCTTGCGAGCGACTTTGAATAATGCGTCCTTCATGCTCGGTAATCGAACAAAATGAGCAACCACCAAAACAACCACGCATGATATTGATTGAAGTCTTGATCATATCGTAGGCGGGGATTTTCTCATCACCATACATGGGGTGCGCAATACGCTGATAAGGTAAATCAAATACCGCATCCATTTCATCGGTGTTTAGTGGCCACGCAGGTGGATTAACCCACACTCCGCGGTTGGCATCATGGGACTGAAATAACGCTCGAGCACAACCCGGATTTTGCTCTTGGTGTAAAATCCGTGAAGCATGGGCGTATAAATATTTGTCTTCGCTGACCTTATCAAATGCCGGTAGCAACACATAGGTTTTTTCCCACGGCTTAGGTCGTGGCGGCTGAATACTAATCGCTTTAGGCGCGTCGTTATCAAAAATTTTGTTGTCGGAAGGACCCGATAAATTACTGCAGCCAACATCATCGGCACCATAAGGATTCGGCAGCGGTTCAATTTTGTGTAACTGATCGATTTTACGAGAATCCATACCGCGCCAACCTGGCATAGGTGCTTTACGCATTACCGCAGTACCACGAACATCATCAATGTCGCTAATGGCTTCACCCGCCGCAATACGGCGGGCGACTTCCATCAGTGGACGCTCAGCATTACCGTAAATTAAAATGTCTGCTTTGGCGTCAAAAATCACGCTGCGACGCACTTTGTCTGACCAATAATCATAGTGGGCAATACGACGTAAACTGGCTTCAATACCGCCAATGACTACCGGTACTTCTTTAAAAGCTTCTTTACAACGTTGGGTATAAACGGTCACGGCACGATCTGGGCGTTTTCCGCCAATGTCACCAGCCGTGTAAGCATCGTCATGACGTAACTTACGATCAGCCGTGTAGCGGTTAATCATCGAATCCATGTTGCCAGCGGTCACCCCAAAAAATAAGTTCGGCCGACCGAGTTGCATAAAATCATCTTTATTAGACCAATCTGGCTGAGAAATAATCCCCACCCGATAACCTTGTGCTTCTAACATTCGCCCAATTACTGCCATACCAAAGCTAGGGTGATCAACATACGCGTCACCTGTCACGATAATAATGTCGCAACTATCCCAGCCTAATTTATCCATCTCTTTACGAGACATAGGTAAAAAAGGTGCGGTTCCGTAGCATTGCGCCCAAAACTTTGGATAATTAAATAACGTTGACTCAACTTGCATGTATATGACCTACATAAATGGGGAAAATCAGTCTGCCTGATCCATTGACAACATCAGCCTGTGGCTGAATTTAACGGACGCAGATTATAGCAGTACCGCGACACTAAGTGTGACTAAAAAAACACCAAATGTGAAATATTTTTATCCTGTTATACCCTTGCAAATTGAGTGGTCATATTGCTATTCCCTCATGTTTTCAATGTTATAACCCAAGAAAGAAACCAATATTAGCAACAGCTAAAATCAATAGTACTATCCAGGTGATTAATACGCCGTAAAATCGACCAAAATGATAATCACCCTTACCTTGATTAAGTCCAATAGCATGCAGTAAACGCGCAACAATCCAAGCCGTGCCCAAACAATGTACCAAGTACATTGGCATACCATTAAATTCAGCTAGCACCAATAAAATTAACACTATGGGGGCATTTTCAATTAAATTCCCGTGGGCTCTTATGGCAACGGATAATCCTTGATGGCCGCCATCACCTATACCAATTTTATTCGCTCGGCGAAATTTAACCACTTTGTAAGATAATGCTAAAACCAACAGTGCCGTTAAGCCAGCATATAAACCCGATACCATCAATGTCATGAGTTATTCCTTTAAAAGACTATATTATTGTTATTACATCAATATTTAATAAGTTGAGTATAGCCAAACGACCTCGAAACACCGGATTGAGCAAGTATAGAGGTGACAGAGTTCAAGGCATGAAATAGCTGGACTAGTTATTCTATTTATTCTAGTTTTCTATTTTATAACACTGAAACAGGTTGCTTCTCAACTTGCCCTTCAGGAGCTCTGAAACGAGCATGTTGAAGTGGCTTAGCGATATAACATCATATTGGATCAGTTTGGCTGTAAACACACGCCTTAATCGGTTAATATTCGCGCCAAATAAGCTCATCACCTTACAAAAAGTGACTATCGCCCAGTGGATAATCAGGATTTTTTAGAAAAACGTCGATTTATCATTAAATTAGGAAAAGCCTTACACAAGTTTGGTACCCCGGCGTATCGCTTAGAATCTCACTTACAAACCGTATCAACGACTCTGGGTATCGAAGGGTATTTCTTAATATCACCCACATCGATGACCTTCGTACTTCAGCATGACACTGAGCAAGAATACAATCACGTAGCCCGTGTGAATCCGGGCGATCTCGATTTAGGCTCGTTAGCGCGCACCTTTGAACTGGTAGAAGAACTCAGCTCTGGGCAACGGACACTGCAAGAAGCCCTTGATCGCTTAGAAGAAATAGCCAATAAGCCTAATCCTTATGGACACAAACTGACGTTATTGGCCTTTGGCACAAGTGCGGGCGGGTTTGCCATGCTAATGGGCACAGGTTGGCACGATGTTTTTTGGTCGGCCATACTTGGCTTACTGGTATACGGTTTAGTCTTTTGGGCTGAACGATCAAAACGTATCGCCGAAATGCTCGAGCCCATGGCGGCGGTTATGTGCGCCATCTTGGTCTCCGGTATTGCGCAATTTGACCCCAGTATCAATTTACCTGTCACCATTTTGTCTGGGATCATTATCTTTGTCCCTGGCCTTGCGCTCACACTCGGTTTAGCTGAGCTAGCCGCCCGCGATTTAATCTCTGGTACTGCGCGCATTATGGACGCTGTGATGCAGCTGTTTAAACTGTATTTTGGCGCCGTGCTCGGCATGACCATTGGTAAAGCCATCTTTGGTGAGGCCATTTATGTTGAACCCATTCCACTGCCACGCTGGGCTATTTGGTCTGCGGTGCCGCTATTGTCTATGTCACTGGTGATCATCTTTAAAGCGCGCTTAAAAGACTCTCCTTGGGGGGTTTGTGCTGGCATTGTGGCATTCTTTTCTGCCATGCTCGGAGGAATTTACTTAGGCGAATCCATTGGCATATTTGTTGGCGCGTTATCGGTAGGGATATATTCAAACCTCTATGCTCGCTGGATGAAAGCACCTGCATCCATTGCATTACTGCAAGGCATCGTAATTCTTGTGCCTGGCAGTAAAACCTATATTGGCTTAAATGCATTAATTTCAGGTGAAACCATGCTTAACCAAGCGCATTTGGGGTCGCAAATTTTTCTTATTTTTATGTCTTTAATCGCTGGACTCATTTTTGCTAACGTTGTTGTACCCCCTCGTCGTTCGCTGTAAACGTTAGTCTTGTCCTCATATTCCTATCGACTTAAGGGCTGCTATTATTGCAGCCGTTATTTTTACAATCTAAATATCCACACAATTTTGATGGCTAAATGAAATATTTATTCAAGCTAAATGCTTGACTATTATATTATTCAGGTATGATATAAAACAAATAGGCAACATAAAAACCTCATACAGGAAACAATACTTCAACGCTTGCTGACCTATTAAAGACATAACAATAAAAATAAGGACGAAGCTATGCCAATAATATTTACGGCAGTATTTTTTTTCGCCATCCTGCTTGCTTCGTCTTGTGTTCAAGCAAACATAATTGACACTAGGGCGCAGTTAATAGTCAAAGATGACTCTGTCACCCGCAAATCATCACCATCGACAACCAATAAGCATGATGTCGACAAGGTCACTAACATTGTGGTGGTCAGTCATCCTATTTTTGACGAGTCGGCACCCGATGCTATTTTCCTACATCGCTGGGCCAATTATCTGCATATCAATACCAAAGAATCGACTATTCTCAATAGCTTAAGCTTTGAGGAAGGCGATAGCCTTACCAAGAAAGATCTTCAAGAAGCGCAGCGCTTACTGCGCTACGAACCTTATATTCGTGACGCTGATATCAATATCGCCAGAAAAGATCCTCTCGCCGATGACAACGTTGAAGACGTGGTATTAGTAGAAACATGGGATAACTGGTCACTACTGCCAACGGTCAGTTTGAGTAAAAATGGCGGTGACACCAAATACTCATTTGGCATAAAAGAAGATAACCTACTGGGATTAGGAGTTAAAACCAAAATAAAATATCAATCGAGTGCCGAACGCACCGGTTACAAGTTTGCCTTTGATGCTCCAGTAAGGTGGGTTAAACACGGTAATGTGTCGGTTGATTTTTACGATAACAGCGACGGCCAAGCATCGGCAATTGCCTTTAATAAACCCTTCTACACACTCGATACTCAGAATATGTACACCTTGTCGTGGTTGACCGATACGCGCATCGACACCACACGACAAAATGGCCAAGACATTAATGAATTTGAGCATGTGATTGATTATACCAATGTAGGTTTTGGTTGGTTAGTCGACAAACAAGCAGATCAATTGCATCGTGTTAGTCTGGGGATTACCCAAGATAATCATCAATTTAGTAACATAGACGATTACCCAGTTTCGCCTTTACCTTTTGATCGTGAGTTTGTTTATCCTTGGATCCGCTACGAATACCTGCAAGATCAATACACAGTATTGAATAATATCAAGCTGATTAATAAAAACGAAGACTTTAACTTAGGTTGGCATCATACGGTAAGTGTAGGATTTGAAACCAATGACATCGCCGACAATGCGGCTATGGGTTATCACGTAACGGCTTCAAGCAGTCGCGGTTGGCAACAAGACAATCAATTATTGTTAATGAGTTTAACTGGGCGGACCGATATTCAAACTGGCCAACAAGATTTTTATAATGTGGGTTTAGCTGCGGAATATTTTCATCAAATTAGCCCTAAATGGACCGCCTACTCCAAGGCGCGCATTGCAACCTCACACAATAACTATCTTGATCAAACGTTTGCACTTGGTGATGAAACCGGCGTACGCGGTTACCCCAATGACTACCAGCATGGTGATAATCAATGGTTGCTCACGAGTGAAATCCGATACTATCCAAACATCAATTTATATCAACTGGCCGAGTTAGGCTGGGCAGTATTTGCCGATATCGGTCAAGCAAGCAGTGGCCCAGATGAGCAAAATGAAGTTGATGGTCCTATTGGTAGTATTGGTATTGGCGCACGGATTTACTCTTCTAAATCCAGTTACGGTAACGTAGCCCATGTTGACATTGCCGTTCCGATCACCACAGGTAACGACATCAATGCTTGGGAGTTCAGGTTCCAAGTGAAAGATCATTTCTAACCAGGCAGGCTCTGTTGTTACCACAGCGCCTAACTAGAACGGTAGCACTAACGAGTAAACGATTAAGACTAAACAATCAACACTCACTCGTTAAATGAATTATTAATATCCATTTGATTTAATGTAAATAATGTAAATAATCTGCGTTTGTTAATGATAATGAATATCATTACCTCCCATTCATTATTTCTTAATCGGTATACCTATGTTATTCAAGCCTAGCCAATTGGCTATAGCGACTCATTGTGCATTATTTTTATTAGCACTCCCCGTAGCTAATGCCAATGCAGAATCATCATCACAACCCACAGACAACAATGCCCCAATGGAGCGAATGATTATTACTGGCAGTCGCTCAGCCGAACGGATAGACGAAGTCCCCTCTTCAGTCACGCTTATTGAACAACAAACCCTTGCACAAGACATGTTAGTCACCTCTGAGTTACAAAACTTACTCGCATTTCGCGTCCCAGGACTGGCGCCAAGTACAGGCACATCAAGTAACTCAGGGCAAAATCTCCGTGGTCGTGCCGCATTAGTGATGATTGACGGCGTGCCCCAATCTACCCCATTACGAAATGGCAAATTAGGCATAAGCTCTATCGATGCTGGAGCAATTGAACGTATCGAGGTGATTAAAGGGGCAACCTCTATTTATGGCAATGGTGCTTCAGGCGGGATCATCAACTACATCACTAAACGAGCCAGCGAAGATAAAGCACGCGTTAATGTCGGGGTTTCCAGTAAATTTAGCGCGGTAAAATTACAAGACAGTGCCGGTTATCGAGTTGATACCTCAATAGACGGTACCCTTGGTGACTTTAGCTACGTATTGAGTGCCATTACAGAAAAAACAGGCGTGGAACGCGATGCTGAAGGTGACGCCATCGGATTAGTTTATGGTTTATCAGAAACGAAATCGAACAACTATTTTACCAAACTCGGCTACCAACTTGATGACGACAAGTCGATTCAACTGACGTATAACTACTACGAAGCCCAACAAAACTCAGACTACATCGATGTTGCTGGCAATGCTAACACTGGCGAAAAAACTTACGCCATAGAAAATACTACTGGGATTGCAAAACTGGGCGCCCCTCAAGGGCCGCGCGGCAATCATAACCTAATGTTAAAATACGTCGACTATGAGATATTCAATAACACCCAATTAACCGTCGATGGTTACCTGCAAAAAATTGAAAATATGTTCTTCTTTTCAACGGCACTCGCTAACCTAAGTGAAGGTTACGAAGGCGGCCAATCGTTTATCAAGTCAGAAAAGAAAGGCCTGCGGATTAACTTTGCCACCCAAGTTGATTGGGATAATGTCGAATCAAGCTTTATTTACGGTATTGATGCACTGCAAGACATCAGTTCACAACCATTAGAAGACGGCCGAATTTGGGTGCCTGAAATGGACATGGGTAACTTAGCGGTTTATTTACAAACTAAGTTTGTCATTGCCAATGATTGGGTTTTAAAAGCCGGGATCCGCCAAGATAGCGTCGAGTTAACTGTCGATGATTATCAAACCTTAACACTCTGCCGAACCCCAAGTACTTGCTCAGTACCTTTTGATGTCACTGGCGGAGAATTAACATATGACTCAACCACTTATAATATTGGCTTACGTTACAATATCAATGCGTTATTTAACCCGTTTATGAGTTTTTCCCAAGGTGCAGATATTTCAGATATTGGTCGCCTTTTACGTACCGCCACGGTTGATGATATTGCGTTAATCCGCACAGAGTCATCCATTGTTGATAACTATGAAATCGGTTTTGCAGGGCAATGGGGTGATGTCAATTATGAAATTGCTGCCTACCGAAGCGAATCAGAATTAGGTACAAGTAATAGCTTTGATGCAACAACAGGCATTTACTTACCCGTACGTGCACCACAAAAAATTTGGGGTTACGAAGCACAAATTGACTATCGTGTATTTGATAATCTCAGCACGGGGTTAAGCTATAGTTGGATTGAAGGTAAAGACACCGATACCGATACTTATCTAGATGGTGGCACCATATCACCACCTAAATTAACCGCTTATGTCAGTTGGCAGCCTGTTGAAGAGGCAAGTATCGGCATTAACTACATGTCTGTTGGTGACCGTGATCGATTTGAGCCGATCGATGGCGCATATATTGGGTCTCAAGGCCCTATCGAAAATTACAACCTAGTAAACCTAACCAGTCGCTATCAACTCAATAATTGGCAACTCTCACTAGGGGTAGAAAACTTACTTAATGAAGATTATTTTTCTGCCCGCTCACAAGCTTCGACTAACGCGAGTTACTATACCAAATCACTGGGTACCACCATTAATATGGGCGTAAAAGCCAGCTTTTAACCCAGGAAAAGTAACAAAAAAAGGCCTCGCATTGCTGCGAGGCCTTTCATTATAAAGAGGTGAGTTGGCCGATAAGACAACTTAGCCAACTCATGATGTTCGATTTTATTGAGCTTCATAGTAAGTAACCACTAACGTGTGTAACACATAGTGTAACAGACCGTGTGACACATCTATAAGGTCACTCTAGACATCTGACTTCTCTGTAATTTCCATTACTATTAAGTCTCAATTCTTTAGTGGTTATAAATGGCGAATTGAAAAGTTCAAACGTATACCTGCTAAGTCTCTAATCCAAAAACATAACGCTGCACTACTGATGGTCTTTAAAGAAGCGGTCGTTAGGATATGGATGCTCCCTATGCAAGTCCCGGCACTCGACAGCGAAGTCTTAACCAGCCAACGTCGCGATGTATTTTCCAAGGAAGAGTACGAGAAAATCTTCGATGCGATCATCAAGCCAGAAGAGAATAGCCGCAAAGAGAAGCCACGCCAAATCAGAGAGCTGCTTCTAGATTATATGGAGTTTGCTGTTCATACGGGTATCAGACCCGGAACCGAGATAGAGATCTTAACTTGGGGTGATATTCACATGGAAACTGACGAGCACAATGTCATTTTCTATGTCACCGTAACGAAGGGGAAAACAACCAAACACACAGGCGCAAGGGAGATAGTTTGTCGTGATGAAATTTTCTCTTGTATTGAAGAGCTGCGCGAGCGATTCCCCAACCGTAAACCCTCTGATAGATTATTTAAGCTTGCTGATGGTTCAACGACTAAAGAACTTGGTAAGGCTTTTGATAAGGCGCTCCTAGAAATAGGTTTGAAGCAATCAGCGCATGGTGTAAGAACGTTATACTCATTGCGTCATACCTACATCACATGGCAGTTGATGTCTGGTGACGTAAGTATGGAAATTCTGGCAAAGCAGTGTGGTACTGTTAACGCCAGTCTAAAAGCGCCACTATTTGCCGAATTTAACGATAAGCAGATCTTTCCTCATCAAAAAAATCATT